>JAHFOX010000113.1 GCA_023261445.1 Planctomycetota bacterium | reverse complement strand
TGCAAATTTCCAAATGTTTTGTTTACGTACTGGGCAACCAGTTCTTTTTTGAAATTTCCGCTGACACAGAGCACCATATTTTCAGGGACGAAGAATTTCTTATAGTGTGAATTCAGGTCTTCAGTAGCTATAGCGGCAATGGTTTTTTCATCCCCACATAAAGGGGCATCGGTTGTGCCGTCCTTCCACATCAGACCAAAAGACATGTCGTCAATACCTACGTAATCGCCTTTTACGTCTACAAATTGTTTCATTTCTTCCTGAATAACACGTCTTTCTGTTTCAATATCATCTGGTCTGAAATTTCCACCAAGAACGATGTCGCCGAGGATGATTAGTCCTTTTTCGATATGCTTGTTGTGTACCTGAATTATAACGGCTGAATGTTCTGGCGAGGTGTAGGCGTCGCTATCCCCGCCTATATTGTCTATTGCCTGCAATAGTTCAAAGGAGTTTTTAAACTGTTTTGTTCCGCGAAAGAGCATGTGTTCGAGAAAGTGTGAAATGCCCAGTTTTTTTTCATTTTCGTATCTTGACCCCATGCCGATATAAGCGGACATAACCACAGAGTGGATATGCGGCATTTCTATGAAAATGACGCGCAATCCGTTTGATAACACTTCCTTGCTGTAGGTATACATTTAACTAAAGTCCAAAATGCAAATATCAAAATTAAGGAATGTGCCATCCCTTATTTTTCATCTTTAATTTCTTTCGGTTTGAGTATTCTTACCTTTCTGCCCTCTATCTTTAATCTTCCTTCTGCAAAGAGTCGGATCGCCTCTGGATATGCCTCGCATTCTTCCTTGAATACGCGTGCAGCAAGGGTTTCTGGGATATCATCTTCAAATACAGGTACACACCTCTGGATTATAATCGGTCCATTGTCATAAACATTGTCTGCGAAATGTACCGTACACCCAGAGGCCTTTGCGCCATAGTTAATGACAGCTTCATGGACTTTGTGACCATAATAGTTATGACCGCAAAAAGCAGGAATCAGTCCCGGATGGATATTCATAACCTTTCCTTTATATTTTTCAGGAATGTTGTATAAATGAATAAACCCCGCAAGTGTAATCAAATCTATAGGATACTTATTCAATTCTGCGGTAATAGCCTGACTGAAGGTGTCCGTATCTTTGTAATTTGAACGGAGAATGACTGCTGTGGGGATGTTATGTTTCCTTGCTCGGCCCAGTCCTGCGACGTTGGATTTGCTGCTTATTACGAGATGAATATTAGCGTTTAATTTGCCGGCTTCTATTTTATCTATGAAATTTTGTAATGTGCCGCCACTGCCAGAAATCAACACACCTAGATTAATTTTTTTTATCATATATAATCAAAAATGTTGACAATGAATTTATGATTTGCTATCATTTTTCATTTCGTAGTTCCGAAAGAAATTTTATAAAGTATATATAAAGTATAATAATAGACTAAATGTGTCAAAGATAATTACAGAAAAGTCAAAGAAGGCATTCGATGAGGCGCAGAATTTTATACCGGGAGGCGTTAATAGTCCTGTCAGGGCATTTGGTGCGGTGGGCGGCACACCGATATTTATAAAGTCAGGATCGGGCTGTTATCTTACGGATGTTGACGGTAATAAATACGTGGATTATATAGGTTCGTGGGGTCCGCTTATTTTAGGCCATGCAGATCCAAGGGTTGTGAAAAGGATTAACGAGGCGGTTGCCAACGGGACGAGTTACGGCGCCCCTACGGAGTTAGAGATAAAACTGGCACAGCTTATCAAAGAAGCAATGCCTTCTATAGAAAAGATAAGGATGGTTAACTCCGGCACAGAAGCCACGATGAGCGCCATCCGTTTAGCAAGGGGATTTACAAAACGTGATGCAGTTATAAAGTTTGAGGGTTGTTATCATGGGCATGTGGATAGCTTGCTTGTTCAAGCCGGCTCCGGCGCAACTACTCTTGGAATGCCAAATAGCCCCGGTATTCCTCAAGATTTTGTAAAGCATACAATATCGCTTCCGTATAACAATATTGACGCTGTAAATGAGGTTTGTTTAAAACGAGGGAAAGAAATAGCGTGTATCATAGTTGAAGCGGTTGCGGGTAATATGGGAGTTGTGCCTCCTAAGAAAAATTATTTGGAAGGCTTAAGGGAAATAACAAAGAAACACGGCATTGTGCTGATATTTGACGAGGTAATGACAGGTTTCAGGGTTGCGCACGGCGGTGTGCAATCGCTTTATAATATTAAACCCGACCTGACCACGTTAGGAAAGATTATTGGAGGCGGACTTCCCGTAGGGGCGTATGGCGGCAAGAAAGAGATTATGGACAGTATATCGCCGGTAGGTCCTGTTTATCAGGCAGGCACGCTTTCAGGTAATCCTGTGGCAATGACCGCTGGAATTGCTACTTTGGAAATACTAAAAGACAACAAAATTTATAAAAGTCTGGAAGAAAAATCACAAAGGTTGGCAGCAGGAATCGAAAAGGTATGCAAGGACGCCAAAGTGCCTGCTTACCATACCCGTGTGGGTTCGATGTTGTGTACCTTTTTTACGGATCAGACAGTTACGGATTATGCAGGCGCTAAAAGTTGCGATACCAAACGATATGCGAAATTCTTTCATGGTATGTTAGAAAAGGGTTTCTACTTTGCACCATCGCAGTTTGAGGCAGTTTTTGTGTCAACTGTCCATGGTGAAAAAGAAATTGATGCAACCGTGGATGCTTTTAAAGAAGTAATAAAAGGTTTTTGAGGATAAGTTTATGGTATTTGTGTACATAAGTGATGAAATAAAGGGTGTGTTGGAGCGCATTGGCGGTATGTGCGCCAATGCAGCGTCTATTCTGAATCTTTGTATGGAAGGTTTCATTAAAAATAAGGTTAATTTGGTTGACGATGCAAAAAAGACAAGCCAAACTATCCGTAACGAAGGAACCGAGTTAAGAAAGTTGCTCAGCGGCAAGGCAACAGATTCTGACGTTAATAAAGAGTTGATAAAATCTCTATTATCTGTAGTAAACAGTATTGAAATGGCAATTACCGGGCTGGATTCCATTATTCAGCATGTACGATTCAAGGCTAGTGAAGGAATACTATTCAGTGATAAGGCTGTAAGTGAAATCCGCCATCTATTTAAAGAAACACTTGATATATTAAAAACATCTGCAGATACCGTAATGACTAAAAATACAGTGCTCAGGAAGTACGTTAATGATAAATATACAAACCTCAATGAAGCTGTAGAAGCCTATGCAGAGGAGCATGAGGAGCGATTAATCAAGGGTTTGTGCCAGCCACAAGCCTCGCCAATATATCTTAATATTGTAGATGCTATAATGACTGTAGTTTGGCACGTAAAGCAGGCTTTGAACAGGCTTTTTGAAAGTAAGTGACCGCCTTGACTGTTTCTTTTTGTATTATACATTTCAAAAGAGAAACGGCGAGTTGTTAGGTGTGTGGGTAAAATTCATAATTATAAAATGTGGTAGAATGATGAAAATGAACAGTTAAGGTATAGTTACGCATATATGTAAGTTGTTTTTTGTGAAAAGGAATGGAAGTTGCTTCGCTATTTCCTAATTTATGAATAAACTTAATAGTCTAAACAAGGTAATAATCTTTGCCTTTGAACAAGGATAAGGACGAAGTATATCGTATCATAGGTTTGGTTGGGAGCTTTGGTTTTACTACAGCAGGTGCTATTGCAGGGGGATATTTTTTAGGTAGCTATATTGATAAGAAACTCAATACCTCCCCATGGTTTATGTTGGCCTTTATTCTTCTGGGAATAATAGGAAGTTTTATAGAATTTTTTAAATTAATCAAAAAGTTGTCAAACGAAACCAACGATAATCAAAAAAGATGATAGACGATAGACAAGAGCCTTTTTTATTGTTTGATGAAGGTTTTCCCGATAGAGTACTTAAGACGTCCTTTATTTTGTCGCTAATAATAATTGTTTGCTCATTGTCATATATGTCTCTTATGTTAACAATGAGTATTACAATCGGGAGTTTTATTAGCATTTTCTTATACAAGACAACGTGGTGGACGATACAACATGCGGTACAATATAGAAGATCTAAGATGAATATATTTTTCCTTAAAATAAATATTATAAAGTACTTTGTCGCTGGGGCAATTTTGCTTGCTGCGTGCTTATTTTTTGAAGTTAATATTTCTGCTATGACGATTGGTTTGGGTATTGTTGTGGCAGTGATTACTATGAAAGCCGGAAGCAAATTACTGGTAAATTTTTTGAACAAGACGGTTAAAATACCTTTTAAAAATATTAAATAATACTTTTGCGGAAAAGCGTAGGAAAGGAGTAGAAATCAAGTGTCTAGTACAGGTGGTGGAAGTGAAAGTACAACTGAATTGCCATCGTTTGTGGATTTTATACCTATAGAATCCCATAGCCAATTTTTAGGCTTAACGAAGCATGAGTTGGTGCCAATAATTATGTCTGTTGGCATAATCATATTTTTAGGGGTATTTTCTATTATTGCAACAAGAAGATTGCAAAAGGTTCCTGGCAGGCTTCAATCATTATTGGAGATTATTGTAGAGGGGCTTGAAAATTTTGTCAAATCACAGATGGGGCGTGCCGCAGGTCCATTTATCCCGTTTATTGGGACATTATTTATTTACATCTTTATTATGAACATGATGGGGCTGGTACCCCTTTTTCATTCGCCTACGAGTAATTATAATACGCCCATTGCCCTGATGCTAATCGTTTTCTTTCTTACACATTACCAGGGGATAAAGAATAATGGCGTATACGGCTATCTTAAGCATATGGTAGGTAAACCGATCTGGCTTGCGCCTTTAGTTTTTCCATTA
>JAHFOX010000059.1 GCA_023261445.1 Planctomycetota bacterium | reverse complement strand
CCCCATTTCATTTCTACAGCCTGAACGCCTAATTTATTTATACCATATTCCAGTACACCTAGTCGGCTGTCTTCAACATTTTCTTGCATTACAATGATTCCGTAACCATCTTTTTGCCAGTCCTGGAATGTTCTTACGCGGTATTCAATATCAGGGCAGTGGGTTATTTTACCACCTTCTAACTTGGTGTTTACGTCCATACCGCCTACGTTTTCACCAATAGTTAAACCCGTGCCAGAAATTGCAGAACCAATAGCTAACCCATCCCAGTGGGTCTTTGCAACATTTGTTGAACCCAATCCCGGAATCATTATTGGTAATTTTAGCTTAACTCCTTTGTCTTTTCCTAACCTGACTTCTGTGTTTACATTTTCAAAGATAGCCTTGTCGCTATTGGGTTCGATTCCAACCGCCCCAACTGCTGTTCCCATGATATTTAAATGAGAAAAATCTAAAGGATAGTCCTTGTCTGCCCCGGCTGTGATAGTTCCAAATGGTTGTGGATATAAATTTTCTGCTGCCCTGAAGGCGGACTTCCCAATCTCACAATAGCCCGGACAATCATCCACACAAACCGAACACATACCGCTGGCGGGTGTTCTATCGTTAGGTGTTCTATTCTTTGTACGTGTTGCTGCCGATGCATTTGGTTTTGAAAATGACATCTTCAAACCCCTTTCTATTTAAAAATAATAGGTTTATCAAACCATAATGATAAAAGAATGTATTTTATTAGTTATAACCTCAAATTTTGAATATATACACATTTTCAAATTTACTGTCAATACAATTTTAATAAAGAAATGAAGAAATAACAAATATTCCATAGTGAAAAATAGCATAAGGCGTGCCAATATATTTTATAAGTAGAGAAGTTAATTTTCATGTTATTGAAGAATTTATTATGTTAATGTTTTATCTTAGTGAAATCATATTTACTTGTGACAAAAAGAATTATAATTTGTTTGTAAACAAAAAAAAGAATTTATATAATTTTACGTAAAGCTACATATCTAGGACACTGGCTGAAAATAACCTTAAAAGCGGTAGTTTATTTACTAAACCACAAGGGGTTAATGTTTTTTAGAAAACTTTTTTTGGTGGCAGATTGTACGACACAGAAATGGGGGCAAGGAAAATAGTGAAACCACAGCAGATAAAACTAAAGAACAGTAGTGAGTTTATTAAAGAAAAGGTTGAAGAAATAAAAAGGGAAGTTGGAAAGGTCATTGTAGGTCAGGAAGAAATGATAGAGGGTATTATAGTCGCCCTTATATCAGATGGTCATATCCTTTTAGAAGGTTATCCAGGTCTTGGAAAAACGATTACTGTAAAAACTATTGCCCGTGTGCTTGATGCCAAATTTCAAAGGGTGCAATTTACGCCCGACCTGATTCCGGGCGATATTACAGGATTTGAAATGTGGGACCCTGTAACGAGAAAAAGCAGGACACAAAAGGGCCCTGTATTCACTAATTTATTACTTGCAGACGAAATCAACCGCGCTCCCGCAAAGGTTCAAAGCGCTCTTCTGGAGGCAATGCAGGAAAAGCAGGTAACTATTGGGAGGGAGACCCATCATTTAGAGAAACTATTTCTTGTACTGGCAACACAGAATCCGATTGAAATATCAGGGACATATTTATTGCCAGAGGCTGAAATAGATCGGTTCATGTTTAAACTAAAGGTATGTTATCCGTCATATATAGATGAAAGAGAGATTACAGAAAGACAAATCCGGGACGAAGAGGCTGCAATAGACGTTGTTTTAACGCCTAAAGAGGTATTATCTTTAAGACATACAATTACAGAATGGTTGCCTTTGCATGAAAAATCCACTATCGTGAAATACATTACTCGACTGGTCAGGGCAACAAGACCAGAAGAAAGCAATGGCGAACTGAAAAATCTTGTAATGTACGGGGCATCACCCAGGGCATCTATTGCTTTAGCAAAGGCATCGCGTGTATATGCCTTTATTCAGGGCGACGATACAGTTCTGCCCGAACATGTTCACAGAATGGCGTATCCTGTCTTAAGACATAGGATTATACTTACCCATGAGGCGGAATCACAAGGCATTGACGCCGATAATCTCATTGATAAGATACTTCATAAAATTCCCAGATTAGAATAAACCAGCTAATCTCCTAATTGGAACAACTCAGATGAAAAAAAGGATCAGGCTCTATTTACAAAGGTTGATTGGAAACTTCTTTGACGGAACATTTTCCAGCTATTTGAACGCCCCCCATGGATTAGAGCTTGACGAACTCCGACAATACCAACCCGGAGATGATCTCAGGTCGGTTGACTGGAAAGCAACCGCAAAGACAGGCAAATTGCATGTACGCATGAAATTGGTTGATAAACGGGTAACCATTATATTCCTTGTTGATAAAAGCCTTTCGGAAAAGTTTGGGTCCTTTGTAAAAACGAAGGAGGGCATTCAATCAGGCGTTCTTTCGACCCTTGTTTACGCAGCATCTGAAACAGGCAATGAAATAGGATTTATTACTTTTACAGATAAGATTGAAAACTACATTCAACCAAATGCCGGCGAAAAAGAAGCGCTAAAAAATATAGAAAGTATTTTAACCGAAAAGCCATCCAGCAATAATACAGATTTGAATATTGCGTTTAAATTCTTAAATGAAAAGATACCATCTACTGCGATGGTATTTATATTGTCGGATTTTTTGGCGCCTTACAACTATGAACAATCACTTAAGACACTGTCGTATTTGCACGAAGTGATTCCTGTAATAATTTCTGATAGAATGGAAATTGTCTTGCCTTACGCAAGAGGATTTATAACAGTACAAGATATGGAGAGCGGTGCGACAAAAACTCTGGATATTGCCACGACATTAGGAAAAACAATGCCTTACATGGCTTTATTTAGAAAATTGAATATAGACCATATTGCAGTATCTACCGAAGAAGACGAGGATATTTGGGTGAAAAAAATCTCTGAATTTTTTGACAGGCGCATCAGGAGGGGGGGAAGAAGGAGACGATGAGACATGCCTTTTTTAGCTTAATTGTTATCGCTGCTATTATGGGAAATAGTGCTGTTTATTTAACTGCGCAAGAGCAAACTCAAACACAAACAGGTCAAACAGAACAGCCGGTGGAAACACAGGAGTTTGCCCTGACAGACAAACCGCTCGAAATCTGGACATTTATTGATGATTACAGAGTGATTACGGGGAGGACGTTGCATCTGACTGTCCAGCTCATTTGGAAGCTGGGTATAACAGTTAACATGGAAGGAATAGACAAGATAAAATTCGACCCATTTAGAATAGAAGGCATAACAATTGGAGAACGCCAGATATTTGATAATGAGCACGATTACATGGTAATTACATATACGCTTTCTTTACCCTCGGATATTAACGAGGGTATTTACTCTGTTCCATCTTTTTCTCTTTCATACACAAATGAAGTTGACAAAACCGAAGGCAAGGCAGCGTCGGCGCCTATTGTGGTTAAAAAGGTGCCAATTCTGGTTGAAGGCAAGGTGGATAGAGACGTTGTCACAATTGGCGATCAGATCAATTATATCCTCACAATACGTCACGAAAAGAATGTAAAGGTGTTATGGGAGAATATTGATAAATTAAATTTTTCTCCATTTGAGGTCCTAAAAAGGGATATAGAAAAACGAACAGATGGAAATATTGAAAAGATGTTAATTAACTATACCCTTTCTTTGTATGAGTTGGGCGGGAAAAAGAAGACGCCGGGAATTCCCGGTTTAACAATCTTATATTACGTAGAAGCTCATTCAAAATCAAATGAGGCAAAGACTGATGATTCAATCATCGAAACAAAAGAAGTAAAAATTGAGCCTATTCCCATTATCTTAAACAGCCTTTTAAAAGCGGTAGATGTGCCTTTGGAGGGCATAAAGGGCCCGATGTACTATTCGAAAAGGGACGTCTTTCTAAAGGGGTATTTATTGATGGGGCTTGGCGCCGTTTTGTTGCTCTTTTTAGGTATGACAACCTTGCGCTCACTATCGGGCAGATTATCAGCAGTTTCACCAAAACCCGTGAGTGAAACACCGCAAATTACACTTGGAAGACTGAAAAACGTTACAAAATCGTTTCAGTTTACAAATGAAGAACAAATAAACAGAGATAATATACACAACATTGACAAGGCGCTAAGAACATATCTGGGCAGTATCGTTGGTATTTCAAACGAAATAGCACAATCTGCCACAACGTCAGCTTTCCTGAACTACAATACGCAGAAACAACTATCCGCAGGAATTTCAACCACCATTAAAAACGTGTTAAAACAACTCGATATTCTTATTTATGGAAGACACATCAGGAAAGAATCGGTTGATAAAATGCTGCGTGGTATAGAAGAAATTATAAAACAAACAGAATCAAAAATGTTGACCTAGTATTAAGAGAAGCTCCAAATTACAAGCGCCAAGTAACAAATAAATTCCAATCATGTCAGGTGCAGATAAATGGTTTTCGCAAATCCATGGCTACTTCTATTATTAATTCCACTCGGTTTTTTATGTATCTTTTGGAGAGAAAGGAAGTTTGTTGGGTATTCAAGTCTCTTCCATGTTGGAGAGACTCACGGGTTTAAAAGATTCGTAGTCCGTTTGTTCAAACCTATGTTTTTCGTAAGCATATTTTTTCTAATTGTTGCCATTGCACGTCCGCAGACAAGGTATTACACAGAGGAAACGGCATTGAAAGGGCGGGAAATATCTCTTTCGATAGATACTTCGTTTAGCATGACGGGGACTGCAATTGAAACTATTAAAAGAATTGTGGGGGATTTTATAAAGAAACGCCCGAATGACCTTATAGGTATTACAATATTTGGCACAGATGCGGCGCTCATTGTCATGCCCACAATGGAAACCCAGTTGCTTGAAAAGTCATTGGAACGCATTCAGGCATCTCAGGCGGGCTATCAGACTTCTATAGGAGAAGGGCTTTTTACATCTCTTATGACGCTGTTTGAAAAGGAGATGGGGAAGAAGTTCACTATCAAGGAACTAAGAAACAGTATTAACAAAGAACACCTTGCTGATTATGCTATTTCATTCGTCAAGGAAATGGAGAAAAGAGATGTTCTCAAAAACAAACTAATTATCCTGTTTACAGATGGAATATATAACATCGGCATTTCACCCGGCAGATCCTTGCGTTTGATGAAAAGAATGGGTATAAAGGCGTATGTGGTTGCGGTAAAGGCATCAGACGTTACCGGAGTTGACCCGGAGGTTGCCGCACAGCATATTATGGAATTGCAGAAAGCGGTAGAATCAACAGGAGGAAAGTACTTCCATGCTGAAAATTTTGAAGAAGTAGCAAAATTTTATGATGAAATTGATAAAATAGAAAAAGATAAAATTGTTATAGAAACCGTTTCAAAGAAAAGGGATCTTCTTGTTTATCCCACGCTTGCGGGTTTATTTCTTCTTATAGTTTCTGTTTTTATTGAAAATTTCTGGGTACGAATCCCGTAGCCGTAGGTGTCAATTTATGAAAGCAAATAAATTTTGGTGATTATAAAAATGGTTAAACAATCTCATCCCAGTTGGATTTCTTTATTCGAACACTTTTCAGACATCAAACTATGAAATACATAACATTTATACTGATTTTCAGCCTGTTTATGTTTCGTTCTCTATATGCTTCAGAATTGCTCAAAAACGGTGATTTTGAAACAGGAGACACTACGGGCTGGAAGTACTGGGAAACATTTCCATGGGATGGCGACGGCGCTCCTGTGGAGTCGCCTGCGCATGTGGATATTGCATTTCCAGGCACCGTTGGAATTCCAACGCCGCCGGCGACAAGCGGTTCTTTTTCTTTGACACAACAGGTTGGCGCTAACGGAACGGCAAGGGGAGGGCTATATCAGGAAGTTAAGGTAATGATAAATACTCCATATATTTTAACCGGCAATATGGCGTTTTACGGTGACGATATCGGAGACGTAGCACTCATAGGAATACTGGACGGTTCGTGGAATCCTGTGCTCGCATTTACAACTGTAAATAAAAATTATATCGGCGGCAATACGGTTTCATCATGGGTGGAAATTTCTCTTATGATTATTCCCACAAAAGACATAATTACAGTCTTTACTGAAACCAGACAGGACTGGGCGCATGGAAATGTGGCAGGATGGTACGACAGCTTTAGCCTGATGCTGGTTCCCGAACCTACAAAACTTCTTATATCTAAAAATCCAAAAAACAATTTGGTACACAAGGAAAGATAAACTAAAGAAAACAAAGCCGATGGGGACGCAGAGAAATCGTTAAATATCAAAGATTAAAAATCAAAAGGCAAAATGACAAATATACCAGCAATCAGCAGTCTGCTTTTGGCTTGTGTATGATTTTGACGGTTGATTGCTGACAGTCATTAGATATATAAGATGAGATTCGTCGTGAGTTCAGCCGAACGGTTAAGCGAGTCATTACTGAGTCTCTAAAGCATGGAATTAAGACATGGATAGCATACAAATAAATATTAACCACGTCTGGGTTATGGCAGCGGCATGTATGGTTTTCTTCATGCAGATTGGCTTTACTTCCTATGAAGCCGGCTTTTCGCAGTCAAAGAACGCTATTAGCATTTCAATCAGAAACCTGGTGGAATTCCTTGTGTCATCCCTTATGTTTTATGCCGTGGGATTTGGGTTGATGTTTGGCACAAGTTATGTGGGCTGGATTGGGACAAACCATTTCTTTGTCAGTGATATACAGACACATACCGGAAATCTGGCTTATACCTTTTTCTTTTTTCAATTGGTCTTCGCCGCCACAGCTTCTACCATAACGTCCGGCGCCATAGCTGAACGCTCGTGTTTTATTCCTAACGTCATTGGTCCAGCGTTCATGGTGGGTGTTATCTATCCGATTTTTGGACATTGGGCATGGGGAAGCCTCTTTTATCCTGACCAGGCTGGTTGGTTAGGAAAACTGGGGTTTATAGATTTTGCAGGTTCCACGGTGGTGCATTCGATTGGCGGGTGGTTTGGGCTGGCGGGGGCAGTGGTCTTGGGTCCAAGGATTGGCAAGTACAATCCTGACGGATCTTCAAATCCAATGGGGTTGCATAACGTTCCATTAGCCACGCTGGGCACGTTTTTCCTGTGGTTTGGTTGGTTCGGCTTTAATGGTGGAAGTCTTTTGCGGGCCAGTGCGGACATAGGTCTTATAATTGTAAACACAAATCTGGCGGCAGCCGCAGCAGGTGTGTCGGCGCTGATATTTAATTACACAACGGAAAGAAGACTCAATGCTGGTAAACTCTTTACGGCTGTGCTGGCTGGTCTGGTTGCTATAACGGCTGGCTCTAGCAGGGTATCTCCTGACGGAGCTGTTTATATTGGTCTGATTGCAGGTATCATGGCGATTCTGGCTCAGGACTTTATTGAAAAGATATTAAAGGTTGACGATCCCGTTGCCGCTGTTGCAGTCCATGGGGTTGGTGGCGTTATTGGCACTCTCTGCGTTGCGCCATTTGCCGAAAAATCAACTCTCTTGGTGGAGGGTGGAAACAGATTGCATCAACTCGGTGTCCAGTCTGTAGGCGTGGGGGTTGCCTTTGCCTGGTCATTCGGGCTGGGAATGATTTTTTTCTGGTGTCTTAAGAAAATTGCGGGTATTCGAGTGAGTCCTGAAGAGGAGAAGAAAGGCCTCAACGTTGCCGAATATGAAGACGTGGCTTCATGGCTGGATTTTATGCGTATCACAAGACTTCAGGACTTAAACGTTTTGCTGGAGAAGAGGGTCACAGAAAGGACCGACGAACTCCAGAGAGCAAATACCGCACTTGAAAGGGCAAGCAGACTCAAGTCAGAGTTTTTAGCAACAATGTCACATGAACTTCGTACACCATTGAATGCTATCATCGGATTTGCCGAAGTATTAAAGGACGAAATTGTTGGAGCCCTCAGCGCAGAACAAAAAGAATACGTGGGTGATATTCACAGCAGCGGACAACACCTGCTCAATATGATTAATAGCATTCTTGACCTCTCAAAAATTGAGGCTGGGAAATTAGAGCTTAACTATGAAGAGTTTCCAGTAGGCGTGGCTATTAATGAAGTGTTGAATACGGTCGTGGGATTTTCAAATAAGAAGGGCATTCCTATACAAACGCATATTCAACAGGATGTTCCTCCTTTAATAGCGGACAAAGTAAAATTTAAACAAATTATGTTTAACCTGTTGTCCAATGCCGTCAAGTTTACGCCTGAGAACGGCAGGATTACAATCAACGCAAATCTTGTGAATCAACATCTCAAGATTGCTGTGAGTGACACGGGAATTGGCATTAAACATGAAGATACGGACAAAATATTCGAGGCGTTTCGCCAATTAGACGCTTCGCATGCGCGTCGCTATGAAGGGACAGGTCTTGGTTTGACCCTCACAAAACGTCTGGTCGAATTGCACGGCGGCAGGATATGGGTAGATAGTGAATATGGGAAGGGGAGCACGTTTACCTTTACGTTACCTTTAGAACCGCCTCGCAGCCCGGAGAAGCATACGTAAAGGAACCCAATTTCAGTCGCCAATTGTCAAATAAATTCCAATTTCCTAAATCTCAATAACAGGTTTTATCTAGTATAATATTTTTGAGTGAATGTCCACCGCAGACTGCGCGGGAATAGAACAATTGGTAATTAAAGTTTGTGATTTGGAATTCCTCACACCACGTAAATATGCTACACTTATTTTATACTTTCCCCATATTTCTCATAATAAACAATCTTTTCAAGGCTGAATCTGGGTCTTTGGGGCGGTTCTTCGGCAGGATAGCCGACAGGAAGCAATGCTATTATCTCTATGTTTTTGGGAATTTCGAGTATCTCTTTAACCTTATTGTCATCAAACCATCTTACCCAACATGTCCCTAATCCTAGCTCAACTGCATGAAGAACGATATGCTCAATGGCAATATCGGTATTTCCTGTGGCGGCAATTAGCAGATGCCATTTAATATCGGCGCTCATTCCCCCCTTTTTTAATGATGGGACAAATACTTCACGGGTCTTTTCGGGAAGGGCGCCTACGGCGATGAGTTCTTCAACACGTTCAGGAAATTCACCAAATGCCTTGATATCAGCGCAACAGGCAATAATTACCGGGGCTTGCCCAACATGACGCTGGTTATAAGAGGCGGATTGCAATTTCTGTCTCGTTTCTGCGTCTTTTACAATGATAAATCTCCACGGCTGTGTATTGGAGCCTGACGGGGCGAGCCGGGCGCTTTCCAAAAGTTGCAGAATCAATTCATCTGGCACTGTGTCTGGCTTGAATCTTCTGATACTGCGGCGGTTACTAATAGCCTCTTTGACGTTCATATTTTATAATTCCTAAGTTAGTTGTTTATGCTATGCTTTAAGTAAATACGAAAGGATTTACAGAATTATTTCACAAGCACTTTGAGATTTCAAGGTAAAATCTTTTTATTGAAAAACATGTGATGATGTGATACATTCCTTTTCGTTAGCAGGGATTTTAATATACGTTAAAATGCCCTGTAAATTCTTACTTTGCCGAAATGTTGTTTTCGCTTTGACGTAAAGTGATTTGTTTGTTTTCTTGCCATATAATCAATTGATAAACAAATGAAACTCACATGTCTAAAACCAGATACAAAGGGGAATGAAGATTATCACCCGCCCCTTTGTTCCCTCCCCTCAAGTGATGGGGATTTCTTATGTTCCCTCTGCGGGAGAGGGTAAGGGTGAGGAGGACTTTCAGGTGAAAAAAAGCTCACTTATAAGTGAATGTGCCAAATTGGTGTCTTTTGTAAAGCCGTATTGGAAGCTTATGGCGTTTGCCATGGTCAGCATGATTATTTATACGTCAGCAAGCGGCGTACAGATTTCTTTAATAAAGCCTATTATAGATAAACTGCTAAAGTCAGACACAAAGGAAATAACTACTACACTGCCAAGGATAGACATAGACCAGCCTGCACAAAAGCAAAGCGATTCCTCCCCCATTAAGCAATATAAAGATAGGATAGTAAATAAATTCAAGTTTGTAGGCAAAATACAAAAACGAGCAACAGGTTCATTTACGAGCATAGGCATTGTGATGGCAATTATTGCACCGATCATTTTCATTTCATGTTATTATCAGCAATATTTCAGAAATCGCGTTATGTGGGCTGTAGTTGTGGACATTCGAAACAAGGTATGCGACCATTTACTGCCACAACCCTTGATCTTTTTTGAAAATAGAAAGAGCGGAGATCTGTTGTCCCGATTGACAAATGACATCGCCGTCATGCAGTCGGGTCTCACTATCCTTTTTGATGAAATATTGCTTCAACCGATGAAGATGATTTGTGGAATGGCTCTGGCATTTTATTTTAGCTGGAAGTTGTCTCTGTTGGTTTTGTTTGCTTTTCCAGTTATATTTATTCCTGTACTTATTATGGGCAGGAAGATTAAGAAACATGGAAAGGGAAGTTTAAAGCATCTTTCTGACCTGACAGACGCTATGAGGGAGATGTTTGCCGGTATTAGGATTGTAAAGGCGTTTAAGATGGAAGCTGAAGAGAGCCGCGAAATCCATGATATTAGTGAACGATTCTTCATGAAAAGGGTGAAAATGGTAAAAGCTAAGGCGCTCAATACAAGTACCAGCGAGTTTGTTTATACTCTTGGACTTGCCTTAATGGTTATCTTGGGCGGTTACGTTGTGATGTCCAAAAAAATCACGCCCGGTGAGCTTGGAGGGTTTATTACAGCCACAGGTTTTATGGTGATTACATCCGTAAAGAAACTGGCAAAGAGTTATGCGAGTCTGCAGGAATCGCTTTCCGGCGTAAACAGAGTTTTCGAATTATTTACGATAGAACCCAGCATAAAAGATAGTCCTGATGCTATAACGCTGGAGAAAGTTGAAGAAGGTATTTTCTTTAAAAACGTAAGCTTTTCGTATGATGGCAGGGAAGATTATATATTGAAGGATGTTAATCTTGCAATCAACAAAGGAGAGGTTGTCGCTATTGTGGGCGAAAGCGGGGCGGGGAAATCAACAATTGTAAATCTGATACCTCGTTTTTATGATCCTGTCAAAGGTAGTATTGAAATTGACGGGATAGATATTCGAAAGATTAAAAGAGAGTCGCTCCTTGAACATACTGCAATTGTTACCCAGCAGACATTCCTCTTTAACCGTAGTTTCTATGAAAATATTCTTTACGGAAGAAAGAATGCTTCGCTGGAAGAAGTTCATGCCGCATCAAAGACTGCCAACATTCATGATTTCATTATGAGCCTTCCCAAAGGCTATGATACCGTGGTGGGTGAACTGGGTGTAAAACTTTCAGGAGGTCAGCGTCAGCGTATAGCTATTGCACGCGCTGTCTTAAAAAATGCGCCTATTTTACTACTGGACGAAGCGACTTCGTCTCTCGATTATGAATCTGAGAAATTGGTTCAGGAAGCGCTAAACAACCTGATTGCCGGCAGGACAACTGTTATCGTTGCCCACCGCCTTTCCACCATACAGCATTGCGATAGGATTATTGTAATGAAAAATGGACGAATCATTGAAACTGGCAGCCATGACTCCCTCATGTCGGGAGAGGGAGAATATAAACGTGTCTACCAATTGCATATTGATACGATTCAGACATGAAGATACTTGTTATCGGTTCGCATGGCATGCTTGGCAGGGAGCTTGTCACTCGGCTAACCACCATTTCAGACCTGAAAAATCAAGGCAATAAAGTTACGGGTGTAGACCGTGAGCACGTGGATATCACAAACGCCGCAAATACCTCAAAATTCATTGCCCATGTCAGACCAGACGTAATTATCAATTGCGCCGCATTCTCGAATGTTGATGCATGTGAGGCTCAGGTTTCTGAGGCGTTTGCAGTTAATACCACTGGAGCAAAGAACGTGGCGTCAGCTGGAAAACAAACACGTGCGAAGGTTATACACATCAGCACTGATTATGTGTTTGATGGCGACAAGGATAAACCATATATCGAAACCGACAAGCCAAGTCCCATTTCCATCTATGGCAAGTCAAAGCTCGAAGGAGAACTTGCCGTGCAGGAAATAAACGGTAATTACGCCATTATCAGGACTGCGTGGCTATTCGGTCCCTATAGAGAAAATTTCGTTACCACTATGCTAAATCTGGGAAGGAAGAATCACACGGTGTCTGTTGTTACAGACCAGTGCGGAAGCCCAACATATACAGCCGACTTGTCGTATGCAATACAAAATATTATCAAGCTGGATTTTCAAGGTTTGTATCATGTGACGAATTCAGGAACGTGTTCGCGTTTTGAATGGGCAAAGAAGATTTTTGAATTAACGGGTAATCAGGTATCGGTAATTCCTTTGAAAACGGCAGATTTCAAACGTGTTGCAAAGGTACCGCAAAACTCTTCACTGAATTGCACAAAATATACTAAGGCAACGGGGCAAAGAATGCGGCCATGGCAGGAGGCGTTGGAAGATTATCTTGACACTATGTGACTATTAGCCGCGAATGGACACGAAGAGGTATGGATTGCACTTTGCTGGTTCAATCTGCAAGATTTAACCAGCCATGTGGTTCAGTTTTGTTTTTGGACAAGGAACGCCTTCGGGTATTTTTCAGCAGCTTGTTGACAATGAAAACATACGGTATCTGTTACAACTTCGTTTGCTTCCAACCCCTGTGTTGAACATTTAACCTCTTGTAAAGTATGTCATTCCCGCATGCTT
>JAHFOX010000058.1 GCA_023261445.1 Planctomycetota bacterium | reverse complement strand
ATTCACGAGATGGTTAATAAGAAACACATTAAGACGTTGCAAATGGAGGATGAAATTGCGTCCATTAATGCCGTTATAGGTGCATCTTTGGCTGGGCTTAAGGCTATGACAGCTACCTCTGGGCCAGGATTCTCACTGATGCAGGAAAGCATAGGACTTGCACATATGATGGAAGTGCCGCTTGTTATTGTTAACGTTCAAAGGGTGGGACCCAGCACAGGAATGCCTACAATGCCTGCGCAGGGCGATATTATTCAATGTGTTCATGGCAGTCACGGAGATTATTTCCCTATTGTATTCTACCCAAATTCTGTTTCAGAACTTTATAGATACACCGTTATGGCTTTCAATGCCGCAGAGGAATCCTTAAGTCCTGTGATTCTTCTTAGCGATGGGTATATCAGCCATCTCTATGAAACAATTATTCCGCATAGGGATTTTGAGATAAAAAAGCGCAATCTTCAGCCATTAGGTGAAGGTAATCGTCACTTTACAGGGCTTTCCCACGAAGACTCTGTGCCAAAGACATCAGATGTTGACAATTACCGGAAGCTTATTACACGGTTACACGAAAAACAGCTATTGACAGCGCAGAGATACAACTATTATGAATATATGGAATGTAAAAAAGACACTGACAAACTGCTTATATCTTATGGAGCGCTTTCGAGGATAGCGTATTATTTTAAAGAAGATTTCTCACTTTTTCGCCCGATCCGAATGTTTCCCATAGTTGAGGAGATTAAAATTATAGCGCAGAGGTATAAGCGAATTCTGGTTATGGAGATGAACACGGGTCAATACGTCCATGAAATCGAACGCATATTGCATCGTGAGGTTGAGTTTGTACCAATACTTGGAGGTCGCATAGATTTGGGGGAGATAAAGCAAATAATCAATGATATGAGTGATAGTAGGAGACGTTAAAGGATAGAGAGGCATGAAGTATATTTAGTAAAATATGTAATGAGTGTATTCTTCAATAGGTTCTGTTAAAGACAACTCCCTGTGTCCCCTTTTTAAAGGGGGAAATTATCGTATATTCCCCATTATCAAAGGGGGCTAGGGGGTTGTAAGGAATGGCAACAAAATGAAAATCTACTATAGTCCAAAGCTAAAAACCCTTTCCAGAGAACTGCGTAAAAAGGGTATACTATCTGAGGTTTTGCTATGGAATATGCTAAAGGCTAAGAAGATGAAGGGCTACCAATTTATGCGGCAAAAGCCTATTGACAAATACATAGTTGATTTTTATTGCAATAAGCTGAAATTGGTAATTGAGATTGATGGAGGCAGTCATGATCAGAAATCAGAAGAAGATGAAATCAGACAACGAAATTTAGAGAGTTTGGGTTTAACAATTTTAAGGTTTTATGATATGGATGTTAAAAAGAACATGAATGGTGTATTGGAAAGGGTTCAAAATTGGATTGAAGAGTGTGAGAAGAGACGGCAAAGTAATTTACATGGGTGAGACAACCCCCTTGATCCCCCTTTATTAAGGGGGAATAATGGGAACGAAATAATCCCCAGTGTCCACCTAGTTTTTTAAGGGGAAATGATAAGGGAAGACAACCCCATGAATCCTCATTTTCTAAGAGGGAATAACAGAAGCCAAAAAAACTCAATTGTTTTGACTTTAATAAGTTGAAAACACAGGAATTCCCTATTTTTAATGGACATTACGATAAAATTCCCCCTTATCAAAGGGGGCTAGGGGGTTGTAAGAGATTAACAACTGAGGATGTGAGACTGCGCTATGATTAAAGATACTAATTTCAAACGATACCTTAAGCTTGATTTGCTGCCCACACCGTGGTGTCCCGGCTGTGGGAATGGCATTGTCTTGAAAACAATATGTCAGGCATTCGACGAGCTTAATTTGCCAAAGAATGGTACTGTGGTCATTTCTGGAATTGGCTGTGCAGGTAGGAGCGCTGGATTTTTTGACCTCGATTCAGTTCATACCGCGCACGGCAGGGCTATTCCAGTAGCAGAAGGTATAAAGTATGCTAACGATGCACTCAACGTTGTTGTGGTAAGTGGAGATGGTGACTTGCTCGGTATTGGAGGCAACCATTTATTGCACGCTATACGACGAAACACAAATATTACGGTAGTATGTTACGCCAACGAGATTTATGGTATGACAGGCGGACAGGTTTCACCGACTACACCGCATGGCACGAAAACACTGACCACACCCAATGGAAATCCAGATTCCCCTGCGGATGTACAATATCTGTTTAAACAACAAAACTGTTACTATGCACGCACTACGGCATACCATCTTAACCACATGAAAAAGTGCATTATTGAGGCGTTGAAATTTAAAGGTTTCTCCTTTGTGGAAGCGCGAACAATGTGCATAGTTAATTATGGCAGACGTCTGGGCTACAAAAACTCAAATGAAATGTTGGTTCATTACAAGGAATTTTACAAAGTTAATGATTATGCAGCAGAACTGGCTCAAAACGAGATTGGGATTATAAAAAATAAAGAAATCGCAACAAAATGAAGTATTTGCGACTCGGTGCATTATTATGAAATTGGAAACCAAACTAAAAAATCTTCCAACTTCACCGGGCGTCTACCTCATGAAAGACGCTAAACACAAGGTAATCTATGTAGGTAAGGCAAAGAATCTGAAAAATCGGGTAAAGAGCTATTTTCAAAAAAAAACAGATGATAGACTCTACACAGAATATCTGGTGCGACGTGTTGCGGACATTGATTTTGTGCTTACCGATACTGAAAAAGAGGCGTTGATTCTTGAAAATAACCTTATCAAACAATTCAAACCTAAATTTAATATTAACCTCCGCGATGATAAGACCTTCATAAGCATTAAACTAGAGGTCAATAAAAAGTTTCCTTATCCAAAAGTAGTACGTCAGATTGAAGATGATGGTGCAGTGTATTTTGGACCTTATGCATCTGCCAGAGCGGTGAGAGAAACCTTGCGGTACATTCACGATACCATTCCTATCCGCAAATGCCATGACAATGTATTTAAAACCAGAACAAAACCATGTCTCTATTACCAAATCCATAAGTGTCTGGGACCATGTTGTGAACTGGTAGATGAGATTACGTATCGAGGCATGATTGATCAGGTTATATTGATTTTAAAGGGCAAGCAGGACGACCTCATTAATATGTTGAAAAAGCAAATGAATGAGGAGTCTAATGCCATGCGGTACGAAAAAGCGGCAAAAATACGCGACCATATTCGTGCTATTGAAGAAACAGTTGAAAAACAGAGAATCCATTCTATGACGTTTGTAGACCGTGATGTCTTTGGTTATTATATGAGTGGAAATGAGATATATATAGAGGTAATGTTTATCAGGTCAGGGAACATGGAAGATGTAGCCTCATATCATTTTCCTATAAGGCGTAATACTGTTGAAGAAATATTCAGGTCGTTTTTGAATCAGTTTTACAGTCAAACAAGATTTATTCCTTCTGAGGTGATTATTCCTGTGGAATCTGCGGATGCGAAACTGCTCGAAGAATGGCTAAGTGAAAGGAAGGGTAAAAGAGTAGAAGTTATGCACCCCCGGCGAGGCGATAAGGCAAGGCTTATTGAAATGGCTCAAAAGAATGCTGAGAATGTATATCTGGTATCGCAAGTTCACGAAGAGGACTTTACCAGAACACTACTGACCTTGAAAGAAACGCTGAAATTGAGGCAAATTCCCGAACGTATAGAGTGTTTTGATATTTCAAATATCTTTGGTAAACAGGCAGTAGGGTCTATGGTTACCTTTGAATGTGGGAAACCAAGTAAATCCAGATATAGAAGATTTAGGATTAAAACCGTAGGACAGATTGATGATTACGCCATGATGCGGGAGGTATTAACCAGAAGATACAAAAGGGCAGTGGAAGAAGGCGATTTGCCCAACTTGGTTATGGTTGATGGCGGTAAAGGTCAGTTAGGTGTTGCATTAAAAGTGTTTGAAGAATTGGCAATTGGCAGTGTGGATTTAATTTCTCTAGCCAAAGGAAGAACAGAAAGTAACGTAACTGGTAGGCAAGTTGGTGAACAGGTGTTTATACCTAATTTATCAGAACCTATTATACTCAGTCCGTCCTCGCCCGAACTCCTGTTTCTCGATAAGATACGGGACGAGGCGCACCGTTTTGCCATTGTCTATCATAGAAAAATTCGAGATAAGGAATATTATAAATCGCCACTTGACAAAATTCCTGGCATTGGGGCAATGCGCAAAAAGGCTTTATTAAAATACTTTGGCAGTATTGACAGCATACGAAATGCAACAACCGAACAATTGATTGAAATCGGTAAATTACCGCCAAAACTTGCGGGTGAGATATTTGATTATTTCCATAGGGCAGAAACAGCATTGGTTAGCCGCGAATGAACACGAACGCGAATGTAAAAATATTTGAGATGATTCGTGTGGATTCGTGGCTAAATAAGATTATATGACAACGGCTGAAATTATTACTATAGGAACTGAAATTGTTACAGGACAGATTATAGACACGAATGCCCCATATATTGCGAGAATCTTAAACGAAAAGGGGATTCAGGTGTTGTTTCAGACTTCTGTTGGAGATAATAAAGAATTAATAAAATCCGCCATGAAAATTGCAATGGAACGAGTGGGTCTGATTATAACTACAGGGGGACTTGGTCCCACGGCAAATGACATGACACGTAAGACAGTATCAGACGTTTTCAACGTTCCTCTGGTATCTGATAAAGGATCATATACTCATATCCAAAAATATTTAGGGAGTCTGCATGTGAACATATCGGATGGACATAAGAAGCAATCTATGATTCCTGAGGGTGCGTATGTTATCCGTAATGATAATGGAACCGCCACAGGATTTGCCCTTCGGCAAAGCAATTCAGAGATTGTCTGTTTGCCTGGAGTTCCGAGGGAAATGCAGCCCATGCTGAATAAGTATTTGGAAATTTATAATTCACAACACAAATCAGAAGAAGGATGTAGATTAACAAGGAGCTTACACACATTTGGCATATCCGAGCCTGCGATTGATGCGCGATTAAAGGGATATGCGGGTCGAGAAGAACAGATTAAGACGATGACGCTAGTACACGATGGCATTGTAACCGTCAATATAACTGCAACTGTAAAAACAAGAGAAAGTGCCATTAAATTATTAGACAGGATAGAACGGGATATTCGCAAACAACTTGGTCTTGCGGTATTTGGAATGGGTGATGAGACGCTTGAATCAGCAGTTGCTATGCTTCTAAAAAAATGTAATAAAACGATTGCCGTTGCCGAATCCTGTACTGGGGGATTGGTTTCAGACAAGTTCACAAACATACCAGGAATTTCTGAGTATTTTTTGGAAGGGATTGTCGCCTATAGTAATAAGGCAAAGGTTGATATATTGGGTGTTTCAGACGAACTTATACAAAAGCATGGTGCCGTGAGTGAACACGTGGCAATAGCTATGGCAGAAGGTGTGAAAGGGAGGTCTTCTGCTGATATTGGTGTTGGAATCACTGGCATCGCTGGTCCAACTGGTGCAACAAAAGATAAACCAGTTGGTTTGGTATATATTGTTGTTATTGTAGATGGAAATATTGAGGCAAAGAAATGTAGATTCAGAGGATCGAGGATTGATGTCAAAAACTATTCCGCAAATACTGCATTGAATATGGTGAGGCTTAAACTGATGCAGATGCTTTGAGTAATATGGGGGTATCTCTAAATTCCCGCTTTTCTAAAGGGGAATTGTGTTGTATGTGTATATTTCATACGAGTTACTTCCTTAACTGCCCGTTCCCAAACACCACAAATTTGTATGATGTGAGTTCTTCTAAGCCCATCGGGCCGCGGGCGTGGAGTTTGTCTGTGCTGATGCCTATTTCAGCACCCATACCGAATTCATAGCCGTCTGTGAAACGGGTGGAGGCATTGACGTACACGGCGGCGGAATCAACTTCCTTGGTGAATTTCAAGGCATTATTGACATTCTCAGTGACAATTGCATCTGAGTGATTTGACCCGTATTTTGTTATGTGGGCAATGGCATCGCCTATGGAATTTACAACCTTCACATTCAAAATCAGGTCAAGATATTCGTTATAAAAATCATCATCCGTTGCCTGTTTTATATTTTTTACAATCGTATATGTCTTACTACAACCCCTTATTTCTACTTTTGAATCTTGCAGTCTTTTTATAATAATTGGTAAGAAAACTGATGCAACCTTTTCGTGTACAAGCATCGTTTCCATAGCATTACAGGTGGCTGGCCGTTGCACCTTTGCGTTAAAACATATTTCCTCAGCCATCTTGAGGTTGGCAAATTCATCTACAAATGTATGACATACCCCTTTGTAATGCTTGACGACAGGGATGGTGGATTTCTCAACTACTGTGCGAATAAGCGCCTCGCCGCCGCGTGGAATAACTACATCAACATATTGGTCGGCCTTGAGTAAATAATCAATAGCTTCACGTTCAATAACCTCAATAAGCTGAATGCACCGCTCGTCCAGTCCTGCCTTTTTCAGCGCAGACGTGAGGATTTTGTAAATGGCTATATTCGAGTAAATAGATTCCTTTCCGCCGCGTAGGATGACGGCATTGCCAGCTTTTAAGCATAGTGCCGCAGCATCGGCAGTAACGTTGGGACGAGATTCATAAATAATGACAATGACGCCTATTGGTACGCGTACTTTTTGAATTTGCAAGCCATTCGGGCGAACATTGCCGGAAAGTAATTGTCCAACGGGGTCAGGAAGAGCGACAATCTGCCGTACGCCTTCAGCCATATCCTTGATGCGGCTGTCGGTCAAGCGTAATCTGTCTATAATTGCCTCAGAGAGTCCTGCTTTTTGTGCAGCGGAGATGTCCTTTTCGTTTTCGGTCTTAAGCGTAGCAGCGGAGGAGATAATGTTATCCGCTATGTGATTGAGTGCAGCGTTTTTGGTAGTGGTGTCCGCTGAAGCAATGATACGGGACGCCGCCTTTGCGCTTTTAGCAATTTGATTGATGTAGTTTTCTATATTCAAAGTGATATGTAATCAAGAAATAAGCAGTTGCAATAAGAAGGATTAAAGTTGGAACCTGCCATGGGAACGTACCGTTAAAAAGAAATGCCTTCCACCGATTCTGATAGGTTGCCTTTGGTTGTTCTTTCTGTGCAATGTTTTTTATGCGGAAGTTGTATTTTGTGTAAGTAATTTCATCGGGTACAATAAATCCTAATTGATTTCGTGCCTCTCTTTCAATGCTAATGGGATCGTTCTTTAAAGCGGAGCGCTCGTTTTCAAGTTTAAGATTCACCGCTTCGAGCCGTGCAGACTGTGCCTCAAGCTTCTTTTCCCCTTCCAGCAGAGAGAATCTTTCCTGTCTGGCTTTACTAAACATTGAAGAAAATAAAATTACTATGCTTGCCGTTATGCATATAAACAACATCAGTTTCCCAAAATAATTATTTTTACATGAAGGTTCACCAATCTTCTTTGCTGAATTAAGAAAATTATAAAGTCCTTCCTTAGAAGCGTGTGTATTTATTTGGTTATTTTGCATAGTTTGCCTCCATAAATGGCGTTATGAGAAAGGTCTTCTTCAATACGAAGCAATTGGTTGTATTTGCAGATTCGATCGGTCCTGCAGAGAGACCCCGTTTTAATTTGTCCTGCATTGGTAGCCACTGCAATGTCGGCAATAGTTGTGTCTTCCGTTTCTCCCGAGCGGTGTGAAATGACGGTGGTGTATCCATTTGTTTTTGCCATTTCTATGGCATTAAGGGTTTCTGTGAGTGTGCCGATTTGATTTACCTTAATCAGGATAGAATTTGCCACTCCTTCCTGAATTCCCTTTGCCAGAATTTCCGTATTTGTTACAAAAATATCGTCCCCCACAAGTTGGGTTTTGTCACCCATCTTTTTCGTGAGCCTTTTCCAGCCTTCCCAGTCTTCTTCCGCAAGGCCGTCTTCTATGCTGCAGATAGGGTACTTACTTGACAATTTCGAATATAGATCAATCATTTCATCACTTGTTTTTTTAGCACCTCCTTCAGCGCGTAATAAATATTTGCCATCCTTGTAAAATTCACTGGCGGCTGAATCAAGCGCCAGATAGATATCTTTACCGGCTGTGTAGCCTGCTTTTTTAATTGCCTCCAGAATCAGTTCCAATGCTTCTTCGTTGGTCTTGAGGTTTGGAGCGAAACCACCCTCATCACCGACATTGGTATTATATCCCTTCGATTTCAGCACCGAGCGGAGGTTGTGGAAGATCTCCGCGCCCATGCGTAATGCCTCAGCAAAACTATCCGCACGGATGGGCATTATCATGAACTCCTGTATATCAACATTATTATCGGCATGCTTACCGCCGTTTAAGATGTTCATCATCGGTACGGGCAAGACTTTTGCATTGGTACCGCCAATATATCTATAGAGCGGAAGTGAAAGGGCGTTAGCTGCTGCCTTTGCTACAGCGAGGGAAACACCGAGAATGGCATTAGCTCCCAGTTTTCCCTTGTTTTTTGTTCTGTCTAATTCTATTAGAAGATTATCAATCTCGGCTTGTCTTGTGACATCCATTTTTTCGAGTTTGTGTGCAATAATTTCATTTACATTTTTGACGGCGGTCTGTACGCCTTTTCCCATGTAGCGTGACGGTTTATCTGTATCCCTGAGTTCTAATGCCTCCCGTTTTCCGGTGGATACGCCTGATGGAACTGCCGCACGGACTGTAACACCACTTGATAAAGTTACATCAACTTCTACAGTAGGGTTTCCTCTTGAATCCAGAATTTCACGCGCTTTAACACAACTAATAGTAGTCAACGAGCGCTCCTGTTTTATATGTATACCTTTGAGACAAGGTAAGTTATGAAAAATAAAAAACACGAATTGGGAGTGATTTCTATAGCAGATTTTTTGAGGCTTGTCAACCAGATTCTAAAAAAATGTAGATTATGCTTTTCTGTGTCTTTTTTACAAAAATGCCGCGTAATGTAGGTACACTAAATTTTGTGCCACTATCAACCGGCGCTATTGTGAGTAAAATGGATTATTTAAATTTTATGGAAAAAGAGAACGTTTCTGGTATATTTACTTGAACTATATGCGTATTCCATTAGCTAAATATGGCTTAAGAGAGTTAATTATATTTGGAATTCCCTGTGTCGTTGGAACGGTACTATCTATTGGATTATTTCCATGGGCTGTTCCTGTTCCGCTATTTGTTTTATCGTTTTTATTAAATTTTTTTAGAGACCCGAATAGATATACCTCACAAGGTGACGAACTTATTATCGCCCCTGCGGATGGTACGGTGTCCCACATTGTACCTGTTTTTGAAGAAAGTTACTTAAAATGCGACTCGATGAAGGTTAGTATTTTTATGTCCGTGCTAAATGTGCACGTGAACCGTGTGCCTGTCCACGGACGAGTGGAGTTTATAAAGCACACAAAAGGTAGATTCCTGGATGCCAGGGACGACGAGTGTTTCAGTAGTAATGAAAATAATGTCATGGGCTTGTCTATAGTTAGAAGTCATGTAAAAATTGCAGTAAAACAAATTGCCGGAAAAATTGCGAAACGTATTGTATGTGCCTGCCAGGTCGGAGACGTCTTTGAGCAGGGACAGCGATTTGGCATGATAAAGTTTGGCTCACGGGTGGAGGTATTTGTGCCGGATTCGGTCAAGTTTGATGTATTGGTC
The DNA here is from genome assembly GCA_023261445.1 of Planctomycetota bacterium. Lineage (GTDB taxonomy): Bacteria > Planctomycetota > Brocadiia > Brocadiales > Brocadiaceae > 2-12-FULL-39-13. The sequence continues at coordinate 3,309 of JAHFOX010000058.1, read as the reverse complement.
AAGGTGGGCGAAAAGGTGACGGCTGGGAAAACCGTACTTGGTAAAATATATGACAAGGATTTATAAGCACATGGTATTAAATATTTATTACCATTTTCAAGAAATTGAGATTTACGATTTTAGATTTGAGATTTCGGATTTAATCGTAAGTCGAAATTCGTAAATCTAAAATATTTTTATGTTTACAGGCATTATCGAACATTTAGCCTCAGTAAAAAAACTGTCAACTAAGGCAGGAGGGGCAGAACTGTTTCTGGATTTTTCAGATTTTTACAATGACCTCACGCTTGGCGAAAGTATTGCTATTAATGGAGTCTGTCTTACGGTAAAGGATATTAAAGGTAAGATTGTTAGTTTTGATGTGTCTGGCGAGACACTTAAAAAGAGCACTTTAGGAAGATTGCGAAATACTGAAAAAGTCAATATTGAAAGGTCTTTGAGGGTGGGGGACAGATTGGGTGGTCACTTTGTTACCGGGCATGTGGACGGTATCGGTGCCATAAAAGAAAAGAAACAATCTGCCGATCAATGCACCATGTCGTTTTCAGCTGAAAATAAATTTACGGATATGATGATTGAAAAAGGTTCTGTTGCCATAGACGGCATAAGTCTTACAATCGTTGATTTGTCGGAAGGTGCTTTTTCTGTAGCTTTAATCCCATATACTTTGTCCTCTACTACATTGGGATTCAAGAAAGTAGGAGGTGGGGTGAATATCGAGCTTGATATGATGGGCAAATGGATAAAAAAACTATTAGCAAATACTCAGAGGGAAAATGGTGGCGTTACAAAAGAACAATTGACGGAACAAGGATTTTTGTAAAGACGTCTTGCAAAGCGTCTCTGTGGATTTGCTTGGGTTTGAAGATAGATATGAAAAAAAATAAAAAATCAAAATTACTGATTGGGATTACAATGGGTGATCCGTGTGGAATAGGACCTGAGATTATTTTAAAGTCGCTGAAATCCCCATCCATAACAACCATTGCCAACTATGTCATTATTGGCAACAAGGGTGTATTCGATCAAACAGCCAAGGTATTAAATATACCGATAAAATATACAACGATATCACATATATCAGAAATCGAGGACCTAAAAACACCCCTTTCTCTTTTATCTACAGATAAGTATAAGCAGAGTTTCGTGAGGCGGAAAAGGGCTACAGCAGAAGGTGGGGAAATATCTGTTCAATGCGTGATTAAGGGAATCAATCTTGCCATGAGTGGTCACATTGATGCACTTGTAACAGCGCCAATTTGCAAGGAGGCGGTCCACATGGCTGGATATGGTTATCCCGGACACACAGAGATGCTCCATAGATATTCTGGGGCGGAGCGGGTTGTTATGCTCATGGCAGGAGGGAATCTAAGAGTTGCCTTTGCAACCACGCATATCGCATTAAGAGATGTGCCGCAGGCAATTACTATAAACGATATTTTAGGGACAATAACAATTACTAATAATGGTCTCAAACAGTATTTTGGTATAAATAAACCAAGAATTGCCGTCTGCGGTTTAAACCCGCATGCAGGAGAGGAAGGTATATTTGGAGATGAGGAAAAAGGGGTCATTATTCCCGCAGTTGAAAGAGCAAAGAAGAAAGGCGTTAAGTGCAACGGTCCTGTTTCAGCCGATACGGTTTATTATAAGGCATTGAAGGGCGCTTATGATGCAGTTGTTGCCATCTATCATGACCAAGGTGCAATACCTTTGAAACTGCACGCCTTCGAAACTGGGGTAAATATTACTCTAGGCATTCCATTTGTGCGCACATCGCCTGATCACGGCACTGCCTATGACATTGCTGGTAAAGGTATTGCCGATCCTCGTTCAATGATGGAAGCAATAAAGACGGCTGTAAAGATGGCAAGGTGCAGGCGACCACGGAGATACTGAAACACAGAGAAAAAATTGTCACCGTAAAAAAATACTGCCTATATCCTTTTCAGTGGATTAAAGAGGAGTTGGCAGAATTAAGGCGCAAATTCTTTTAAAAGTAGTTATCGGTGTGTTTCTGCGAAAATCTGCGTCCTAACTTAATTAAAACCCATGCCGCAAAATGAAATAAAGTTTATTCCACATACACCTGCCTTTTTGAAGCAAATCTTCGCTCGCAAAGGGATTGCACTCAATAAACGGTTTGGGCAGAATTTCCTCATTGATCAGAATACTTTAATATCTATTCCCGATATTGCGGAATTGAATGAAAGTGACGTTGTACTGGAGATTGGCACTGGAACGGGTGGACTAACCAGATTGCTGGCAGAAAGGTCTCGGCATGTGTTTACTGTGGAAGTTGACAGGAAGTTATTTGAATTGTCGTCCGATATACTCAAATTATATAAAAATGTGACGCTAGTTAATGCCGATATATTAAAAACAAAGCATGAGCTTAATCCCGATGTGCTATCATTAGTTGACAATTGGCGAAAAGAACATAATCAAGCCTATATTAAAGTAGTCTCCAATTTGCCGTATAACATAAGCACGCCTGTAATTGTTAATCTTCTGGAGAGTGGGATGCCCATTAGTATGATGGTGCTGATGCTTCAGAAGGAGATTACTGAACGAATGGCAGCAATTCCCGGCACAAGAGAATATGGCATATTGTCCATTATCACCCAATTATTTTCTGAAGTAGAAATCGTTAAAACCCTGTCTCCGTCCGTATTCTGGCCAAGACCGGAGGTTTATTCGGCAATTGTTAAAGTGGTCGTCCAAAAAGATAAATATTTTAGCAGGATAACTGACTATTCATTATTCAAGAAAATCATTTATGCCATATTTACATCACGCCGGAAAACCCTGCTCAACAGTTTAGAACAATTGAAATTGCCCAATGTTACAAGAGAACGGATGAAAAACATTATAGAAGATATGCAATTGGGTGAACGGATAAGGGGCGAGGATTTAAGTTTGGAACAGTTGATTCGGCTTTCAGAGGCTATTGGAACTCTTATAACTAATTAACCGACTAAGAAGTCTCACCATGCTTTATTGAAGGCATCCTGGGTTTATCGTAGGATGCCCCCTGCCCCTTTGGTAGGATCAAGGTATAGTATCCCCCCCATCGAAGGATCAACCAAACGGTTGGGGTGTATTAGATTCCCCTCTACGAAGCTTATCATGTTCCACATTTCAATCAGGACACGGGGTATAGATAAGTAAGGACTAAAAAAGGGAAACACAACCCCCTGAATCCCCCTTTAATAAGGGGGAATGTCAGGAAATCCCATTTGGTAATGGGGAATTTGGTTGTGGACGGGCGGCACCTATAATTCCCCCTTAGAAAAGGGGGACTGCGGG
>JAHFOX010000057.1 GCA_023261445.1 Planctomycetota bacterium | reverse complement strand
ATCTCACGAATACCCTGGAGATGGAAGAACTTGCTCAAACCAAACTCCCTGGCATGGCATCTCTCTCTGAAGAGTCTCATCTGGCAGGCAAAGTCAAAAAAGAGCAACCTATATTGGTTATCCTTGGAAACCCACCGTATTCGGTAAGTTCAGCCAATAAATCCGATTTCATTGAAAGAGAGATGGAACTTTACAAGGAAGGCGTCCGTGATGAAAAGAACATCCAACCTCTTTCTGACGACTACATTAAGTTCATCCGTTTTGCTCACTGGAAGATTGATCAGGCAGGCAAAGGCGTTATTGGAATGATTACGAACAATTCATATCTTTCTGGATTAATCCATCGCGGCATGAGAAAGAAATTATTAGAAAGTTTTAATGAAATTTATATCCTGAATCTGCACGGAAACAGCCGTATTGGGGAAAAGTGCCCCGACGGCTCAAAAGATGAAAATGTTTTTGATATTCAACAAGGGGTATCAATTGCACTTTTTATCAAAGAAAGAAATCAAAAAGGTTTAGGGAAGATATTCTACCAGGATATTTACGGTCTGCGGGAAAAGAAATATGACTATCTTGGTAAAAACGACATTAAATCAACACAATGGGAAAAATTAAAGCCCTCCGAACCGCACTATTTCTTTGTGATAAAAGATTTTTCGCACAAGGCTAGCTACGATAAATTTTTGAGCATCCCAGAAATATTCGTTCAATCCTCCAGCGGCGTGAAAACCCATCGTGATAATTTCGTTGTAGGATTTACAAAAGATGAAATTAAGCAAAAGATGTTAACGTTTACCGGTAATTTGCCTGATGAATTGGTGAGGCAGGGATTGGATTTAAAGGATACGCATGATTTTAAACTGAAAGAGGCAAGGGATAAGGTAAAAAAAGTGGCTTGGGAGAAATCCATCATTCCATACGCCTATCGCCCATTTGATAACAGATTTATTTGTTACAGGCCAGAATTAATTGATAGAGATCGATACGATGTAATGCAACATTTTTTAAAAGATAATTTAGGGCTCATTTTCCCTCGAAAAGTCGACATATTTTGCCATGGATTTGTTACCACAAATGTTACAGATGTTTCTGCCGGTGGCAGAATTTCTGGCTCGGAAACAAATGTTGCTCCGCTCTATCTCTACCCAGAAACGAGTACCCCTGAAAAACGGTCTTCCGTTCATAATTTGTTGCTTTTTGAGCCGAAGGCAGATTATTGGACAAGGAAGCCGAACCTGTCCGCTACAATGATCGAACAATTGACAAGGAATTATAAGAAAACGCCTTCTCCAGAACAAATCTTCTTTTATATCTACTCCGTCCTTTATTCAAATATCTATCGGACAAAATACTCAGAATTTCTGAAGATCGATTTCCCCAGAATCCCCTTTACGAAAGACTACAAATTGTTTATCAAAATGGCCGATTACGGGAAAAAGCTCGTTGATTTGCACCTGCTGAAATCGCCAGAACTTGACCTACCCATAGCCAAATTTCAGGGTAAAGGCGACTATAAAGTTGAGAAACTGAGATATGAAGCCACAAGCTTATTTATCAATGAAAGCCAATATTTCGAAGGCATAGAACCAGAAGTATTTGAGTACCAAATTGGCGGTTATCAGGTATGTGAAAAATGGCTGAAAGACAGAAAAGACAGGAAATTATCACTCGATGATATAAAACATTATTGCAATGTTGTTACTGCCATTCAAAAGACTATTGAAATTCAGAAAGTAATAGACGATGTTTATCCGAAGGTTGAAAACGGGACAATAAGTAATGCTTAAATTTCTTATAGCCCTTTTAAAAAATTATAGAAATAAAAAGAACAGATATAAAGACAAATCATTTTTGGTTTGATGCTTCAATCCACCGAAAGAGTTTTTCCTTCAACTCCTTAGCTACGTCAGGATATTTCTCTACAACATTCTTTTCTTCCTTAGGATCGTTCTTTAAATCGTACAATTCGTATTTGTCGCCGTTTAATCCGTTTGTGTAAATAAGTTTCCACTCCTTAGTTCTTATACAGCGCGGTTTAATCTGTTCCATTTCTTTTGTGCTTTGATATCCCCCAAGGATAGTCTCGCAAAAAATAGTTTCTTGTTCAATATTTGGACTTGCAGGCTGTAATTTATCATTGGGCTTATCCAGTATCAATGGCAATAAAGAACGCCCCTGTAGCCCGCCGGGAATGGGTATACTCAGCAAATCAAGGATGGTTGGCATGAAGTCTATTTGTTGTACCAGATCGTTGATTATTTTATGCTTCAGTTTTTTGGGACACCAGATTATTAGCGGTATGTGAATAATCTCATCATATAATTTTGCATTTAATGATGTGGAGGCGTGTCCAATAAAACCATGTTCAAACAATTCTTCACCATGATCTGATGTTATAAAAATTAATGTGTTGTCCAATATACCCCATTCGTCCAACTTGTTTATAAATTGTCCGACGTAGTCATCCAACTGTCTTATTTGACCGTCATAAAGAGCAATTGCTGCGCTTTTATCTGCGTCGTTAAAATTAATAGGACCATTTTTAATGATACTCAGCCTTCTTATAATTGAAATATTTTCTGAATCGGTTGATGTTCCATTTACCACATCTTTCCTAAACATTAAATCGTAAGGGGTGGGGGGGTTATAAGGTAAATGCAATCCATGATAATGATACCAAATAAAAAAACTTTTATCTTTGTATGCCTCAATCAATTTTAATAAGTCTTCTCCCTCTTCACCTTTAAACCGTTCTTTGTCAACTTCATCAAAACCCAGATGCCAGTAATTTGGAATATCAACAAATTTAGGCAACACAGGCACTACATATCCCTTTTCCTTCAATACTTTGGGCAAGGTCAAAACATCGTCTTTTAGAGTTCTATCCTTTGCATCTACACCATGTGTCGGTGGATACAAAGATGAAAAAATGGAAATCATTCCTGGGGTAGTCCATGCTGATTGAGAGAAGGCGCGGGTAAACAACACCCCTTCTTTGGCAAGTTTATCAATGTTTGGAGTTGTATTGCGATTATAACCGTAACAACCAAAATGGTCCGGACGGCAGGCATCTATCGTAAAAAGCAGTATATTGGGTAGGTCTTCCTTTGCTTCTGTTCTTCTTTCAAAAATAAAAAGAAACACTAGGAAATACATAACAACAAACAATCGTTTCTGTACGCTCATTGAATTATTGAAGTATGAATTGTAATCTTTGGTCTTAATACAAAAATAATAAAAAGTTCACCCATTCCGCTGGAAAGCCAATTCATAAAGATATCTCTTGTATCGAAGACTCGCATCGGCAAAACACCCTGGATAAACTCATCAATAGCGCCTAACAGAAATACTAATATGGTTGTATACAGATATATTCTATTCCCTTTTGCGTGCAGCTTCAAAGCCCAGAACACAATAACACTTAATATTCCATATAATAACAGGTGGAATCTTTCTGCTCCGGCAACACACATATATTTAAGCAGGGCGAGACAGGCGCAGGATATTCCAAAAAAGGCTATATACACAGAAAGTTTCTTAACTTGTTTTTGAAATATCAGGTAGATTAGAAAATAAGTCCCCAGTACACAAGTTATAAACAATCCCAGATAGTTAACACTATTACCCCAGTGTCTCAATACATACACCCAGAATGCCGTCCCAAAGGGTAAAAAGGCATAGATCGCCCCCGTATAGATAGCAACAATCCCCCATCGCCATTCCAGGGACACCTTCTTTATAAAACCGTAATTAATGGATATGGCCATTTTTAATTCACTACACTACCGCAGATACTTGGTTTTAATACAAAGGCAATAAATAGTTCTGCCATCCCGGCAGAAAGCCAGTCCATAAAGATATCCTTTACATCAAAAACCCGCATCGGCAACAAACCCTGAATAGACTCATCAATTACACCCAGTAAAAATACCAGTATGGTTGTGTATAAATACACTCTCGTTTTCTTTACGTCATTTTTAAAGGCCCAAAAGATTATACAACCCAAAATACCATATATCAGGGGATGAAACCTTTCCGGTCCTGTAGAACACATATATTTCAATATGACAATACATGCAAAGGATATCAAAAAAAAGGCGATGTACACTGCGGGTTCTCTCACCTCTTTCTGAAAGATTAAATATATGAGGAAATATACTCCCAGGACGCATATAAGAAACCAACCCAGATAATTAATACTATCACCCCATTGTCTTAATACAACTCTCCAAAACCTTGGCCCAAACGGTAAAAATGCATAGATTGCCAAAGTGTAAATAGCGACGATCCCCCACCGCCACCTCTGGGATACATTCTTTACAAAGTCATAGTTTATGTAGAGAGACATGATACAATTGTTATAAAATTTTGAATAATTCTTGATTTTAGAATTTATATTATTCAGTCCACAATCTGCAATCCGAAATTTAGAATGTACTATAACTTCACAGTCAGTCCCTGTGCCATCTTGATTTCCAAGGCATGGTTTACCGTCCATGCAGTACGATGTGTTACCACGTCAATTAATGTACTGGCTGATGGCAAGCCAGTACCACTCTTTTTAACGCCTCCAAATGGCAAATGCACCTCAGCCCCGATTGTAGGCAGGTTTACATAGCCAAGACCATATTCACAATCGTCTCGTATCTTCTTTGCCTTCCGATAATCTTCGGTAATTACTGCGCAGGCAAGTCCGTATTCCGTATCATTATGCACCTCTATAGCCTCATCAATATTTTTTACAGGGATAATTGCAACATGCGGGCCAAAAACTTCTTCATGAAGTACACGACTTTTTGGACTATTTTGCATGCGGTATACAAACGGAGACATAAAATAACCTTTTTTATATTGCTCGCCTGTAAGCCTTGTGCCGTCCAACAATACCTTTGCGCCTTCTTTTTTCGCTAAATCGTTGTATCGTGCAATTTTTTCAGTTGCCGATTGGTTGATTACAGGACCCATGAATACGTTCTCATCCAACGGATTACCAATCTGTATTCTTTTTGTTATCTCAACAAATCTTTTTTCAAACTCAGCCAATACCTTTTCATGTACAATTAGTCGGCTGGCAGAGGTGCATCGTTGTCCGGACGTCTTAAAGGCGCTGATAATGGCGGCGTTTATGGCAATATCCATGTTAGCATCGTCGAGAACTATCAAAGCATTTTTACCTCCCATTTCACAGGCGCACATTTTGTTGTGAAATCCCGCAACGAGCTTCTTTATTTCCGAACCTACATCGTTAGAGCCGACAAACAACACGACTTGTGTGTCGGGATGTTTTACCAGTAAATCGCCACAGCCGCCATGCACAACATTAATAACGCCGGGCGGAAAACCAGCCTTATGTGCATATTCGGCGATTTTGTTTGCCGTGCATGCCGTTTCTCTCGAGGGTTTGAGGATAACCGTATTCCCTTCAACTACAGATGGGCATATTAGCCAAAGTGGAATGGCAAAGGGAAAGTTCCATGGGGTAATCGCAGCAACAGCCCCTTTGGGTTTTCTGCGCATGAATGCGTCTTTCTCGGAAATCTCAGAATCAATCACGTCGCCGTGAGGCATCCTTACTGTGCCAAAGACATACTGCACCATGTGTATGCCTTCTGTCACATCGGCACGCCCCTCAACGATTCCTTTCCCGCATTCTTTAGTCACCAATCGGGATAAATCTTCCCTATCTTTTTTTAGTAGCTGAACGAATTCATCAAGGTACTCACCGCGTTTGATACGGGACAAACGCCTCCAGCCATCGTAAGCCGTCTGTGCGGCTTGAACTGCATTATTTACATCATTTTCTGAAGAGAGTGGGAATGTTCCAAGAACCTCGTCAATGTTGGCAGGATTCCTGCTTTCAAATCTTCCGCCGGAAGCGCTGCCGACAAATGCCCCATTAATATAATTTTTCCCGTCCATAGTTTTCCACGCCTCCTTACAGTATTACTGTGTAAAAACTTCTTTCCCCATTTTCACGAGGACAGGTTTTGGTAAATCTTAGTTCATTAAGGACTGCTAAGTCCGAAACACGAAATCCGAAATTTGAAACAATTTCAAAATTACAAATTCAAATCTGCGTAATCTGTGTCCTGTCTTTTGGTTGTGGCTCTGCCACGCTGTGCCCTGTGGCTTCAAACGTTATCCATATCAACGGTGTGAATTTTCGAAATAGCAGTATATCAAAAAGAATATGGTGAGTCAATTTTAGTTTAAATTTGTCAAATAAATTTGTGTTTATTGTGGTGAGGCTAAGGTCTGGGATGATATGAAAAGGGTGCGGGATTTTTTGGGTGAATTGTCTGGAAAAGATTCAAAAGCTTAAATACTCGAAAGAAAAATAGCTTGACAAATGCCATGTGGGTTAATAACAATGTCCGCATAAAACACGAAGGCCGATTCTTTAGTCAAATTCTGTACCATGACAAGACCTTTAAGGATAGAATTTGATGGAGTACTTTACCAAGTTACATCAAGATGCACGCGGGAGAATTTATTAGAAGATTGACAAAAAAGAATCAGTTATAACAGCAAGAATAAAGAACTGACCCCATTTGCTTCTGACCCCATTTGTTTCCGCTTTTAGCAGGATATACAGGTCTGTATAACTTGTTATGCATAGACATGTGCATTAAAGATACCAACGTGGCTTATATCATATGGCAAAATAGAGCGCTGGATTTTTACTTAGCAGCCAGACTGTGCTACCTCTCTCAACTTTACAGTGCCGCGGCGTTTTTAGCGAATCAGACGATAGAAACCCTAATGAAGGCGACATTAATTTACTGGGACAAAAGTTTCGTCCCGGAAGATGCAGGGCATGCCATCAAGAAAATGATTAATATGGTGCGGAACAAAGTAAAAGGCCAGACGAAGTTCGACATTCCAGAGGATTTTTACTTCGAACAAAGATACCAATCAGTTTCACGTTATCCCAAAGATGGAAATGGTTTAGGGATTTCATCTACATTTATTGAGGACCTGGATCATACTTTCGTTGAATTAATCTCCATGGTTCCGCTTCAGTTCAATAGCGAGCTTCTACACACAATCAGCGGCAAGAATTCTCGAGAACTTGCATGCTTGAGGCGTTCAAATTCGCAGATGCGGCGACTTCGAAAAATATTGGGAGCAAAGCTGATTAGGAAAGCATAACCATGCAATCCAGCCGCCCTCGGGAATAATAAGGGACAGGCACTTTTTTTATTTAATGAGTGTCTGCCCCTGTTTATTCGCAGAGTCCTTGAATCAATCTTTGGCAGCCCTGCAAGGGTTAATATCCTTAGAGTCCTCTTTAACTCCCCTCAACCCTTCGGATTTCTTTTGCAACGGGAACGTTATTTTTCGAATATAGGCACGTCGGTTTTTATGGTGCTGCCTATGGCGTACAGGTGGGTATCGTTTGAACCGATGTAAATAGTGCCGTCTGGTCCTATGGCGGGGGATGATTCGATGGCGTCTTTTGTTTGGAATATCCATTTTAGTGTGCCGTCTGCGTTAATGGCGTATAATTTCCCATCGCTTGAGCCGATATAAACAGTTCCTTCTGAGTCAATGGCAGGAGAAGATTCCACCCAGTTGCTTGTCTTAAAACTCCACTTAAGTTTGCAATCAGGGTGAACAGCATAAACGAAGCTGTTATATGAGCCGAATACAACCGTTCCGTCCTTTGCAATTGCAGGTGTGCAATGGACGGCTTTCCCTGTATTAACATACCATTTAACATTGCCGTCTGGCTTAACCGCTACGACCCTGCCGCTATCTGTGCCAACATATACTATTCCATCAGGACCAATTGATGGCGAAGAGAAGGACTGATATACCCCAGTGCCGACCCGTTTTACCCATTTTTCTACGCCTTCCGGAGATAAGGCATGTATTGCCCCACTCGTTTCAAAGAGGTAGATGGTGCCATCAGTCCATAGCGTTGGCGATGCCGTTATGTTGCTTTTGGCAGTGAATTTCCATTTTAATTTTCCATCAAGTGTGAGGGCGTAGATGCTGTTATCGTCGGATCCAAAATAAAGTGTGTCCGCCGTAACTGCCGCTGAGGAGAGGATAATTCCCCCTACGGTAAATGTCCATTTAGGTTTTCCATCCGAAGTAATCGCATACATTTTTTTATCTCTGGAGCCGACGTATATTGTTCCATCGTCTCCGATTGCAGGCGATGCAGTTATTTCACTGCCTACCTGAAAAGCCCATTTTTGGCTGCCATCAGGATTAATTGCATACAGTCTGCCGTCAATAGAACCCACATAGATAGTGCCATCTGACCCAATGGATGGTGAAGATGTAATGCGGGTGTTTATCTTGAATGACCATTTTAATGTATTTGTTTGTGCCCCTTTGTAAGCGCTCTGGCCTGTATGCTGGAGGTTGCCCCTAAACATTTGCCATGGGATTTTTGGGGTTTGGGCATGTGCGGATTTGAATTGTGGAATGGCTGAAAGAACTACAAAAATAAAAGTAATTAAGTGACTGTTTGTTTTTATACGCACTATTGTCTTTCCGGAGTCCCTTTTATTAATGAAGCTATAAACTATTACTGACGGGTGCGATAGTAATATAAATATTTTAATGTCAACAAAAGAATGTTGCAAGATAAAAGTTCCAGTCCGGCTGGATTGATTAAAGAAAATATGCTTTATTTAAGGTTAAGGTATAAATATAATTTAGGTTGAATGTTCAACGGTTTTGGGGTTAGATTTTAATAATGGCTAAAAATATTGTGAAAACAAGGGGTTTCATTGATTTCTTCAAGAGTATCAAAGTTAAGCTTATATGCTACTTTATACTCATGACGACCATTCCTATTCTGATTGTAAGCAGTACGGCTTATAACAGTGGAAAGAAGGCGTTAAACGAGAGGGTAGTTGAAAAGCTTACTTCAATCGCAGATTTAAAAGAAACACAGCTTAGTACATGGTTGCAGGAGAGGATTGTTGATATCGGTGTTCTTTCTACTAATAAATCTTTGGAAATATCATTTTCTAACTTGCTTTATCTGCGGGAGGCATTTCGCACCATAGGAGGAATGAAGGAATCGGAAATAGGCAAGGTCTATTACAAGAGACTTTCTGAATATTTAGGCAAAATTAAGAGTAAATTTATATATTGTGATGAAATAGCAATTCTGGATATAGAGAACGGCGAAATCGTGATGTCCACAACAGAATCGAATATTGGGCTGAAGGATAGTGATTATAAGTATTATCTCAAGGTGTTGGAGAGTAATGAAATACCGTTCGAAGATATCCATTATTCTAGATATACAAAACAATCGGGGATGACATTCTTTGGTTCTATGAAAAGGACAGACCCAATTACTTTAGAGGAGACGGAGTTTGTCAATGGTATTGTTCTTATACGAGTGAATACGAATGATGCTTTAGAGGCATTAATACAGGAATGGCCTGGAAGGGGAGAAACGGGTGAATCTGTTCTGGTACGCCGCAATGAGGACCAGTTAGTATTCCTTAATAATACGCGACATCTCGATAATACGGCGTTAAGAATGAGTATTCCTGTGAAGTCGTTGGTGACGGAGTCTTTTATGTTAGATGATATGGAAGAGGGCATAATAGAAGCGGTTGATTATAGAGGGATAGACGTTCTTTTGGCTTTTCGTTATATACCGCAGTTAAAATGGGGATTGATTGTAAAACAGGATACGGCTGAAGCCTTTAAACCAATCACAGAATTGAAAAATCAGGTAATTACTTTAGCGATTGTAAGTGTATTTGTTATTGTAATCATCGTTTTTATTCTGGCACATGGAATTACTCAACCCATTCTTCAATTAGTTCAGGGTGCAAATGCCATTGGAAAGGGAATTCTTGGACACCGCATTTCAATTAAATCAAAGGATGAGGTAGGTGTGCTTGCGTCGGAATTCAACAGAATGGCTGAAAAGTTAGAGGAGTCCTATGCAGGACTTGAACAAAAGATTCGCGAGAGAACTGCGCAACTTAGAGAATCTGAAGAGAAATACAGGGAATCTATCAACCTTGCAAACGACGCTATTTTTACACTAGATGCCGATTTGGCACAGATTGTGGATTCAAATAAAAAGGCAGAAGAGCTATCTGGGTACTCAAAATATGAATTGAGCAAAAAGAAAATATGGGAAATTGTTCCGGAATATGACCGAGAAAAGACAAAACAATTATGGATGATGATAAACAAGACAGGGTCTGGTATGCTGGACAATATTGATTGTCAACATATTGATGGAAGATTAACACCAACCAGTATTAGCGCTAGTGTGATTGAACATGGTAATAAAAAAACAATTCAATGGATTTGCAGGGATATTACGGAGAGGAAGAAAATGGAGTTGCAATTGATTCAGGCTGAACGTTTAGCGGCTGTGGGAGAATTAGCCGCCGGTGTGGCGCATGAAGTAAACAATCCGTTAGGCGGATTGCAAAATTTTGTGAAAATGATGAAGAAAGAACCGGGAGATATACCACAAAATATAGAGTTTTTGAATTTAATGTCAGAAGGCTTAAAACGAATCGAGGTAATTATAAAACAGTTAATGGCTTTTTCAAGGCCGTACGCTATACACATGACCAATTATAATTTGAACGAAATTGTTGAAAGTTCATTGCGGTTTGTAGAACATAGGATAAAAGAGCAAGATGTACATTTAAAGAAGGATTTGCTTCCTAATTTGCCTGAAATATACGGAGATGCGGATAACATTTCGCAGGTTATTATTAATATTATAGTAAATGCACTGGATAGTATGTCAAGCAGTGGCCGCCTCGTAATTAAGACTGGTTATTGTGACCATCAACCAACAAGTATACAAGTCACAATTATCGATTCTGGAACGGGGATTAGGGATGAGATTATTAGTAAAATATTCAATCCTTTTTTTACCACAAAAGAGATGGGGAGTGGATTGGGACTTGCAATTAGTAAGAGAATTGTGGATGATCACAACGGGAATATATTGGTTAAGAGTAAGGTAGGAGAAGGGACAACATTTTATGTTTGCTTGCCGGTGAGAAAAATGGCAATACAAACGTGATAAAAAGTGGAGAGATATTTTAAGGCAAAAGGTTGTATGGGGAGCAATGCATCGCGTCTCTTGCCAGTTGGCATATAAATTTGGGAGTGATTTATGGGTAGTAAGGTACTAATAGTGGATGATGAGAAGCTGATAAGAATATCTTTGGAAAGTCAGTTAAAAAAAGAAGGATATACCGTAAAATCGGTTGATAATGCACTGGATGGATTAAAGATGGTGAAATCTGAAGAATATGACGTGGTTGTGACAGACTTGAGATTGTCAGGTATGAGTGGTTTGGACTTTCTAAAAGAAATCAAAAAACAAAGTCAGGAAATTATCGTCTTTATAATGACGGCTTATGGAACCCTTGAAAGTGCAGTATCAGCGATTAAAGAGGGTGCGTATGACTATATTGCAAAACCATTTTCTACCGACGAATTGATTATCAAGCTACAAAGGGCATTATCCCATAAAAATACGACTGCCGAAATAAATCGTCTAAGAAGTGAGCTACAAGCCGAGTTTGAATTTTCCAACGTTATTGGAAACAGCGAAGCGATGAAAAAGGTGCTTGAAACAGTAATGAGCGTATCAGACAGAGACGCAACGGTTCTCATACGAGGGGAAAGCGGAACAGGAAAGGAAAAGATAGCAGGCGCTATTCATTATCATAGCAGCAGAGGAACAGGTCCATTTATCAGGGTAAGCTGTGCTGCATTAAACAGGGAAATATTGGAAAGCGAGCTTTTTGGTCACGAGAAAGGCGCCTTTACAGGCGCGGTTAAGACGAGACGCGGAAGGTTTGAGTTGGCAAATGGCGGTTCAATTTTTCTGGATGACGTGGATGATATTCCATTGGATATGCAAGTCAAACTATTGCGTGTGCTTCAAGAAAGGGCATTTGAAAGAGTAGGAGGGGAGGAAACACTCTGTGTGGATGTGAGGGTTATATGTGCGACAAAGAAAGACCTTCTGGAGCAGGTAAAAGAAGGTTACTTTAGAGAAGACCTATTTTATAGGTTGAATGTGGTGCCAATTAATATTCCACCGCTACGGGAACGAAAGGAAGATATTCCGCTTCTGATAAATTATTTCTTGAAAAAGTTTGTATCTCAATACGAAGATGCACTGCCAGATGTTTCTCAGGAAGTGATAGAAGTTCTGCTGGCTTATAACTGGCCTGGAAACGTGAGAGAGCTTGAAAATGTTATCGAACACGCCGTTGCATTTTCAAAATCAAAAGGTATCTCTTTGGAAACCCTCCCAGAGTATCTCAGAAGAATTGATAATATATGTACAGATGTTTTATCTATGGATTTATCTAATAAACAAGAGATAAATTTGCAAGACACACTTACAGAAGTTGAAAAGAAGCTGATCCAATGGGCACACCAAAAAACAAACGGCAATCAGGTAAAAATGGCGGAGATATTGCGCATCCCTAGAACAACACTTCGTAATAGATTGATTAAATTGCAGTTATTTGAAAAAACATTGTCATAGAAATATATGACTGTGATAAGACACTTTGTGACCATAATTAGTCACAGCACCTATAACATTTATTAGTAAATACATAGAACTTTTAATAAATTAAAACCTGTTTTCTATGTGACCATTTGTAGTCTTTGTTCGATAGAACTATCTTAAATGCATATTCCTATAATATTTCCTTTCGCAAGTGCTTACATGGTATATTTTGTAAATGTTGTGGTATGGTACAATTATTGCGCACTTCTATAAACTCACCAAGTACTCTTGAGTTTTTAACTTACAAAAGAGCATGAATATGAGGCAGGGTAGTAATCATTCCTGAAGGTGTTATCACCAACGGAGTTATCTATCTTACTTGTACACAATAGTATCCTGATAGTTAATTCAAGTAAATCCTAATATTTGAAAGGAGGTGTTTTCCCGAAATTTTAGTAGTGGATGTGATGCCTAAGAGTTATGCACAGTGTTTTATAGCATATTTAGTAGCGTATCAAAAAGATGTTAATTATGTATTCCTAAAATAAAAGATAACTTAGGAGGTAAAGTAAATCGATGAAAGGAAAGGTACTAGTAGGAGCGATAGTAGTGGGGTTGTCGTTAATAGGAGGGGGGGTGTCGAGTGGTGGGTTTATACAGGGTACGCATGTGAAGACG
>JAHFOX010000056.1 GCA_023261445.1 Planctomycetota bacterium | reverse complement strand
TTAAGGATAAAGCAATGATTCAACATCAGGCTAACAGTTTCATACGCCAATCAGAAAACAGCTTAAAACCCTTTTACGGCAAGGAAAGAAAGGGATCGCTTTCAAAAACCCAGTTTTGTAATATACAGCAAATTCAAGACACGGGATCAATGAAAGCAGAGGCGCTGAAAATCCTTTCCAACTTCATAGGCTCAGAGGCATACAAAGAAATACAAGGCGCACAGATACTTGGCCGGGAAGTGCCCATCCTGCTCAAGTGGAATGAGCAAATTATGAGAGGCACAATTGACATCCTTTACAAAATAGACAACCGAATTATTATTGCTGACTATAAGACGGATCATGTAAAACTAGACGAGCTCCCTGCAAATGCAGATAAATACAAGTATCAGAGAGATATTTACGTTGAGGCCGTCAAGCGTTGTCTTAAAATAGACAGCCCCGAATTCAAACTCATCTTTCTCAGGTTGGGTGAGGCTGTATCTCTTTAACATCTCCATTTAGGAAATAAAATCCTTGAAATATTAAACGCATTGTAAGATAATCCAGCCATTATTGGTGCTCTTGAGAAATTAGTTTTTTATAAAAAATATTTAAAAGAATCTGCTCATGCCATTGAATAAAATGCTAAGACTTCTTTATCGTAGCTAAGTTTTAAGCTTCGTAAAAAAGTTTAAAAAACTTCTTCCTTATTTTTCGATTCTTTCCACATATCTTTCCTTTCAAACCTGCATCGAAATTCGTTATAATGGAAATTATAAAGATTTATATTCAGCTTAAAAGGGGTATTCCTAATGTTTAGTATGAGGACAAAATATACACTGCTTTTACTGTGCATTTTAGCAATCACAACTGTACCCAGCATCTCTGCTAATAATATTAGTAAAAACAGGATATTGAGCCATAATATCGAAATTGAACTTTTCTTGAAAGAACACAGACTAAAGGCACTTGACCATTTGTTTGTATCATGCGCCGCTGCGGAAGAAGTTTCATTTCTTCTTAACAGGTCATTCAAAATCCTGTCAGTTAGTTCTTCAAATAAGAAGTTAGATTTTAAAACTACATCTAGTGGTAATGGACAACATTTGGAGATCGTATTACCAACGGATTTGAGCCAATCAGACGGCGTGGTTTTAGATATTGCGTACGAGGGCATTCTCCGGCAAGCGCCATATTCACAAGAAAAGGAGGATGTTGGCGAAACAACCGGTATTGTCGGTGAGGACGGCGTTTATTTGAGTCCTGCATGTAAGTGGTATCCGGATGTTCCAAATTCCCTGGCAACTTTTAGAGTGACTGTTATTACACCTGCTGAATATGAAGCAGTTACACAAGGTATTCTCGTAAATAAAAAATTAGTTAATAGTAAGATGTATACAACATGGGAAGAAAAAATTGTGTCTGAGGGATGTCATCTGGTAGCCGGAAGATACGAAGTTACAAATATCAAACATAATGGAATTGATATCTATGCCTATTTCTTCTCGGAAGAGCAGAACCTGGTTGAGACTTACATAAATGCTACAACCCGCTATCTCGACATATATCAAAAACTATTAGGAGACTATCCTTACGGAAAATTTGCCATTGTTGAAAATTTTTTCCAGACGGGTTATGGCATGCCTTCGTTTACCCTGTTGGGAAGCACCGTAGTAAAACTACCTTTTATCGTTGAGACTTCGCTTGGTCACGAGATTTTACACAATTGGTGGGGTAATTCGGTCTTCGTTGATGATTCTCAGGGAAACTGGTGTGAAGGACTGACCACTTACATGGCTGATTACTATTATAAAGAACTCAAGGACGCTATTTCAGCCGAGGATTACCGGAAGGATATTTGCAGAAAATACACTAATTACGTGACCGAGCAGAACGATTTTCCCCTTAAAAACTTCATCAGCAGAAGAGATCAGACAACCCAGGCGATAGGATATGGAAAGACAGCGATGGTATTTCACATGCTTAGAAGAATGATTGGCGATGATTTGTTTTATCAATCCCTTATGAAATTTTATAAAGAAAAGATATGGCAACAGGCAAGCTGGAAAGATATCCAAAAAATATTTGAAGAAACAGGCAAAATGGACTTAGCATGGTTCTTTGAACAATGGGTCAATCAAGCAGGTGCGCCGTTTATTGAATTAGGTAAAACCGAAGTGGAAAAGTCCAATGACGGTTGGCAGACAAAGGTTGAGATTGTCCAAACTTGTCCTCAAACACTTTTGAAGAAAGGAAAACCATATCATCTCTTTTTGCCCATTCATCTAAAACTGGACAATGGAAATTTCGACCTAACCGCAGAGATAAAAGAAAAAAACACCATCGTTTCCATCCATACAGATTCTCAACCTAAGCACATTCACATAGACCCTCAATGCGATATTTTTCGACGACTTCATTTAGAAGAAATCCCGCCTACCATAGATTTAGTGTTAGGAGATGCTGATAATGTCTTTGTGTATCCGACAAGCGGCGAAGGCAATTCGCAGGCAGCATACAAAAAACTTGCGGAATTTCTGGCAGACAACAACAGGGTTGTGAAATCAGATGCGGAGATTACGGAAACAGACTTGACTCAGAAAAGTTTGTTTATTTTAGGCGGTTTGACAGAAAACAAACTGGCTAAAATATTCTTCGATAATTTACCGGACGGTTTTTCGCTTAAAGAAGACTCATTCACGGCAGGTAAAACAAGTTATAACAACAAGAATAATGCCCTTCTCGTAACATTTAAAAACTCTAAAAACAAGAAAAAAAGTATTGCTTTGTTTTCATGTCTAAATTCGGGTACGATTAAAAACATAGGGGCTAAAATCCCTCATTATGGGAAATATAGTTACCTCGTATTTGCCGGGGAGAAGAACATTGACAAAGGGATATTTGCCGTAATGCAAAGCCCGCTGCAGCAATATATTAAAAATTGATTTTGACATGCAATAAATATATAAATTACACTTTTTAGAATTAATTATAATTGTGAAAATATCATTTCATTACTGAAATTAAATATATGTTATGCACCCCAATTATCCTAAAAGGACATTACCCTATGAATAGTTAACTATTACTGAAATTTACCACTTAGGAGATATTTTAAGTTTTTTCGTTTTAATTCTCAAGTGGGAATGATTTTTGTCACGTATATGTGGTCATTATTGCTTCAGTTGCATAACTTTGTCAAATATAAATGAGATATTTATCCTTAATTATTATTATGTCCGGATTTGTTGGTTGGAATGTTATATTTCCAAAATATATTTTAGCAGATAAGGATTATACCGAAGTAGAGGTTACTGACGGCGGCGCCATTATTGGAAATGTGAAATACATGGGCGATTTAGCAACATTATCATTGAATCTATCTGGCAATTGGGAATTACCAGAAACATCCACAACCGCTCCCGAAAAACTCGTTGTCAGTAGAATAAATAATGGACTCAAATACGCCGTTGTTTCGATTACAGACATTACCAAAGGCAAGAAGAGGGCAACCCCAACAATCCACCCAATTATTGACCAGCAGAAAAATACATATATTCCTCATGTTGTTGCAATTCTGGCAGGTACTACCATTGATATCCTAAATGGAGATGAAGAGTTGCATACAGTTCATACTTGTTCGGTTAAAAACCAACCCTTTAATCTTGGCACAACTTACAAACAAAGAATATCTGAAAAATTTGATTCCCCAGAAATTATTAAATTGACCTGCGACATACACAAAAAAACATACGCGTGGATTGTCATTCTGGATAATCCATATTTTGACACAACGGATAAGAATGGTTATTTCGAAATTTGCGATATCCCGCCCGGCACATACAAACTTCAGGTATGGCATGAGGAGTTGGGTAAACTAGAAAAGGAGGTAACAATACATCCAAAAGAAACTTCAAATATAGAATTTGTTTATTCCCCAAATTAGAAAATCAATCAAGTTGTGTATCGTTTGAAAATTAATTAGGTTTGTAAAATTGCAATTGGAAAGGAGGAAGGGCAGAATGAAACCTAAGGTTTTATTGAGTAGGGTTGGCTTATGGAGCGCTACGGCAGCGGCAAGCGCAGCACTGTTAATAGGTATTGCGCCTATGACTGCCAAGGCAGTTAATATACCAACAGAGGTTACGGAAGACGGTAAAAATACCTATAAAAAATATTGCAGCCCCTGTCATGGCGAGGAAGGCAAGGGAGACGGACCTCTCGCAAGGTCAATGCTCCCAAAACCGCGCGATTTTACAAGGGGTGCTTACAAGTTCAGGACAACCCCCAGCGGTTCACTCCCAACAGATGACGATATTTACAGGACAATTTCTTATGGTGTGCCTAATTCCACAATGATTCCGTGGGATATTTTAACAGACGCTCAACGCGCATCGGTAATACCGGTTTTAAAGAGTTTTTCTGAAGCATTTGGAGTCAGGAAACCAGATCCGTCAATTAGCGTCGGATTAGAAATCAGACCTTCTGAAAAGACTGTCGCAGAAGGAAAAAAGATTTATGAAGAAAAATTAGAATGCTGGAAATGTCATGGCGTTGAAGGACGCGGAGACGGACCAAGCGCCGCAGAACAAGAGGACGATTTTGGGTTTCCCATAAAACCTTTTGATTTTACCACAGGAAAGTTCAAGGGTGGGAATTCATCCAGTGATGTATATCTCAGATTTACCACAGGATTGAATGGCACTCCAATGCCATCTTTCGCCAAAGAGCTTACAGACGAACAAAGGTGGTGTTTAACCCATTACGTGTTATCGCTAATTAAACCAGAAGAAAATAAAGAAAAATAAATAACATCTTAATATATCGTTCATCATACGGAGGTTAATGAAATGAAAAAATTAGGGTTAGGTTTGTGTTTATCTGTGATGATGGCGTTAACTTCTGCGGTATGGGCAGCAGAACCACCACCCAAGAAAGAAACGCCACCAGATTTATACGAAGGGACGCCCGATTGGTATCGGGCCGTTTATAAAGATAACGTTGGATTGAAAGAGGGTTCAGGTCCTTTTAAGGACTATTTCAAGCCACAGATGCTGGATATGTACTGGCAGCCCAACAGACATTATGAACCCATGAAGAACCTGGACCATTCCCTCTTCATTGAAAAAGAGAGAAGGGATTTATGCGTAACATGCCATGAGGAAGCAACCCCAGGCGTTGTGAGAGACTGGAGAAGCTCAGGGCATAAAAATCCCAAGAGCACTCCCTATCTGTCTGCCAGAACGGCTGAAATCGAAAAACGGACAAACAGGGTTTTGAACGAAGTTCACTGCTTCGACTGTCATGCTGACACGAAGACAAAACAAATAAGGATGCCAACCGGCGAGGTTTGCGGTGAATGCCACAGACCACAATTCGATGATTTCTTAAGGGAACGTGAGGTAGGCCGTCCCAACCACATCCAGTCATGGGAGGCTAATACGATCGTACCATGGTATGCTGAGGCTGCCCGAAGGGGTTATTTATATGGACAACACGGCTGTGACTTATGTCACTCAGGCGCAGAAAAATGCGATGTATGCCATACCCGTCACAAGTTTAGTGCCGCAGAAGGAAGACAGCCAGAGGCTTGCATATCCTGTCACATGGGTCCAGACCATCCCGATGCAGAATCATACGGAGAATCAAAGCATGGTGTCATCTATCATAAAGAAGAAGAACACTTTGATTTCAACAGGCCATTAGCAGAAGTAAGGCCTGGTAAGGATTACCGCACGCCAACTTGCCAGTTCTGCCACATGTACGAGAAGCATGGTCGGTTTATACACAACCCGGTAATGAAGGGTATCTGGCGTATGGGAACCGTGCCGCCGAAGAACCTCGAATACACCTCTGGTCTGAAGGATTATCCGTATGGAATCAAGATAATCGCTGACAAGATCGATGTCTATTCAGAAGAAAACGTAGCGAAGAGGTCTTATTGGTTAGAAGTCTGTGCAAAGTGCCATAGCGACCGATTTGCCGATACGTATTTGAAGTCATTGGATGAATTTATGTTCCAGGCACACACCCTGGCAGACAGGGCGCAGAAGATTGTGGAGGATTTGATTGCAGACGGCTTTTTATATCCTGGCGCTGCCGTTAGGGATCCTTATCCATTAAGCGATGGGATTGAGAAGCAGCTTAGCCCTGCATTCCTTGGCGAGCCCATTTACAATGCCTTTAAGACTTTAAAGGGTAAGTTCCCGGTAGTAGGTCCGATACTTGGTGTCTATGGTATGTTCTTGCAGCAGCAGGATAATCCATCAAGCATCGAGAACGATTACAACAGGTTATGGTTCTGGTATAAACTCCAGGGTTATAAAGGAACTGCGCATGTCCAGCAGGACGTCTCCTGGTGGTGGGGTCAGGCGCCCATGATGATGGAATTTACCAAAATCCAGTCTGAAGCAGCCAGGTTACGCAGGGAAGGTCGTATCGAAAAAACCGCTGCAAAATAGCAACTTTTAGCGTTTTGTAAAAGTTTTGAAAACAAAAAAGCCCACGGTGGTCAATCATCGTGGGCTTTTTTTATTGTTTTTCGTATTTGAAAATGGTATGTAATAAAACCTTAATCCAACAAAAAAAGTATTTTAATTAGATTGCTTCGCTCACGCTCGCAATGACTTGTATAGCATTTGTCATTGCGAGGAGTAAAACGATGAAGCAATCTCTAAAACCCCCTATTCCCACTTTTCCAAAGGAGGATTAATGACAGTTGATTACTTTTTTTGGACGACCCTTGTAACGAAGCAGACGCTTCGTTCTACAAGTTTGAAATTCCTTGAACATCCAGTTACAGAAAATCATGGGACTTGTTTATAAATGGTCAATGCGCCCCTGAAATTCCTGGCGAATATCGTGCAGGATTCTGTCGCCTCCGTTTTCCAGCATCCTCATAGCAAGTTCATTTCCTATCTTTGCCGCCTGTTTAACAGGTCCGCTATGCCTGTCTCGTATAGCGTGATCGCCTTCCAGCGTGCAAATGATCGCTTCAATGCATACTTCCTTTTTAAGAATCTGCGCATACGCCCCAATAGGCACCTGGCATCCGCCTTGTAGTTTCGCCAATAGAGCCCGTTCCGCTTCTATGGCAACCCTTGTCTGCGGATCATCCATGCCTGAAACAATCTTTTCGGTTAGGGCATCGTCTTTGCGTATTTCGATACAAAGAGAACCTTGACCAACAGCGGGCAACATAATTTCAAAAGGAATTATCTGGCTGATTCGACCGTCATATCCCATTCTAATCAATCCTGCATACGCCACAATAATAGCATCCATATCGTCGGTATCAAGTTTCTTCAATCGGGTGTCCAGATTGCCGCGCAGGTCCAAGATTTTAAAATCCGGTCTAAAGGCAAGCAACTGCGCCCTTCTGCGAAGACTGCTTGTGCCAATACGCGCATTATCAGGCAATTTTTCCAATGTGGCATTATTATTACTGATTAGAACATCGTGCGGGTCTTCGCGTTTGGGGGTTGCGCCGATAGTTAATCCTTCGGCTATCTCTGTTGGAACGTCTTTAGCGCTGTGAACGGCAATATCAATCTTTCCTTTGATTAAAGCCGCTTCCAGTTCCTTGGTAAACAAACCCACTCCGCCTAAACGCGACAACGGCGCATCTGTAATTTTATCGCCCTTTGTAGATACTTTCTCAATCTGAAATTCTAGTTTGGGGGTTAACCGCTTGAGTTCTGATATGACCCAATTTGTCTGGATTAATGCAAGTTTACTGCCTCTGGAACCTACAATAATTTTTTTTGCCTTCGCCAATGTTGATTCTCTCCATTTCTTGACTAAACAACTAAATAGCCTGAATTTTTTTAATAATTAACGGTTTGATAATATCATAATATACTATGTGTGTCAAATCACTTTGTCAGCAAAGAAATCAGTTATTCGGGAAAGATTTTGAAGATAAACTTAATATTTTGGAAAATAATTGTACCTAATAAAATATTATTGTGTAGGTGTTAGATATAATTTAAAATGGATAATATGGTGAAATTATCCGTATTACTAACGATATTTGTTATCTCTTTTTCTACAGCCGATGGTCAAACACAAGAAGCTGCGGAAAAATTCCAGTATAAAGCCCCGCAATTTTTATACGAAGAAAAATGTTCAAAATGCCATACCCTTGAGCGGGTATTTGTTGAACCTAAGACCGAGAGTGAATGGCAGATTTGCGTCACTCGAATGATGAAGAAAAATAATCTCTGGATCACAGAAGAAGAAGGTGCGCAGATCGTTGACGAAATCGTTGGGAAAAGAAAAGATATCGTAGCCCTAGTGCCTCAAAAGAAGAAATATGCCGATACCCAATTGCTCTTCATTGACAGATGTACAAAATGCCATACTGCAACCAGAATACTTAAACAAGATAA
The DNA here is from genome assembly GCA_023261445.1 of Planctomycetota bacterium. GTDB lineage: Bacteria > Planctomycetota > Brocadiia > Brocadiales > Brocadiaceae > 2-12-FULL-39-13. The sequence continues at coordinate 5,096 of JAHFOX010000056.1, read as the reverse complement.
AACAAAAGAAGAATGGGAGGAAACCATACTAAGAATGCGCGACAATGCACCTGAATTATTTTATGAAGAAGATATTCCCATCCTGACCGGGTATCTTGTGGAAAGGGGAAATTTGATACGTGACGATATAGCATCTCAAATAATGGAAGAAAAATGCCTTGTATGCCATGAAGCGGGCAGGATTCTTTTAGAACGGAAATCCAGGAGTGACTGGGAAAAGTGCGTTACAGATATGCGCGCTCAAGCCAGGCAAAAATTTCAAAAAGATTGGTTTACTAGCGATGAATTTAAACTCATAGTTGAATTGCTTGTAAAAACGCAGGGCACTTAAGATGGTTGATGGTTTAGTTTCTGAGAACATAGACAAATAGGTAGATATTATGAGGAAAGAGTCTTTTATTTTAGTCTTTGGAACCGTTCTCAGTTGTTGCCTTTATAAGTATTAAGGCAGGTCATTTTTATTTACATGGATGGTGCAACTGCCTTTCGGGTAAGCTATTCGAATATATTGTTCCCTTATCCGCAGCTTTATTAGTTATTCATTAAACTGAAAATTGAGATTATGGAAAAAGAGATTATTTTAAAGTCGATAATTACCTGTCCTAACTGTGGACATCAGAAAGAAGAAACGATGCCAACAGATGCCTGTCATTATTTTTATGAATGCAAAAATTGTAAATCAACTTTAAGACCAAAAAAAAGCCATTGTTGCGTATTCTGCTCATATGGAACTGTTCCATGTCCATCAATACAAGAGCAACGAACACGGAGTTAATTCACTGTTAAATTGTAACTGAACAAAATGAGATCGAAGGAGAAATGCATGCTCAAAAAAAATTTGATCTTACTAGTAGTTGCTGCCATTTTTGGTGGTGTGCTTGGAGGGTGTAGCAGAGGCTTAAACTTACGCAACAATATGAGTTCTTCCCATGTAAATACCATGGCACAAGGCACAGAACCAACAGAAGAAAAAGGGTGTCTGTCGTGTCATAATGGTATCGAAACTATCAACGACAGAATGCAGCCCTTCCTGCTGGGCTTTGCTAAAAAGCAATATGGAAAAGGCTCAGGCTATGAATGTGCTATTTGCCACGAAGGCAATCCCTCATTCAGCAAAAAGGAAGAAGCCCATAACAACCTTATCCCAAATCCATCAAGTATGTGGGTACTTCACGAGGGGAAGGGTTGTGCAAAATGCCATGATAGCAAAGGCAGTATAACTACATTGATGGCAAAACATCTCAATCAGCCTGTTGGAGGTGAATTAATATCTCGACAGCCTCCTTCATTGGAGCCTTCCGGGACTTTGGGAATAGATTATACCTATAGGATGTCTATGTCTCTCCATTCGCTGATGACAGGAATAGCAAGTAAGACGCTCTCCTCGAATGGAGTTATACCTAAAGGCACCTTTCCGTACGGTAACTTTGATATGATAGACACCGATGGCCCTATTCCGAGGGTAGGTTCCGAAAAATACAAAGAATGGGTTGGGAAGGCTATAAACACTGGCTATCTGAGAAGGCTTGAAAAAGTGGATGAGATCCCTGACTTTGGAAAGGGTGTTGAGGTTTTTGGTTCAGAAGAAAAGGCAGGCTTTTCTGATACCTATAGAAAACAATGTGCAAGGTGTCACGTTTGGGGAGAAGGAAGGAACGAACGGGGAGATTTACGTGCCTCCGGATGTGCCGCATGCCATGTACTTTATGGAAATGATGGTAAATATGAAGGTGGCGACCCAATGATCAATAACACCGAAGCACGTCCGCATCCGCTACGACATCGTATCACCACAGCCATTCCTGCCGCTCAGTGCACCCATTGCCACACAAGGGGAAGGAGGATAGGGACTACATTTGTGGGCATGTTTGAATATGATTACGTTAATGACGGCCATGCACCTCCATTTGATGAACATGCAAAACCACAGGAGACCCTGTTTACGAAAGAATATTTACACGTACGAAAAGATGTACATTTTGAAAGAGGAATGGAATGTGTTGATTGCCACACCTCGATAGACGTTCATGGAGATGGCAATATATACCCCGCGACTGTCTATCAAGTGGAAATTACGTGCTATGATTGTCATGGTACACCCGAAAAATATCCCTGGGAACTCCCTGTGGGATATGGGACACCCGTTATTCTGGAGGGCAGTAAAGGAATCTATAAGGACGGGATCAAGGAATATCTCCTTAGTTCACGGGGTAATGTAAAGGCAAACTGGATCAGAGAAGAAGACAAGGCGTATGTATTTAGTTTATACACAGGGAAAAAACACGAAATCCCTTTACTCAAAGACATAAGAGCGAATGATACATTTAAAACCCAACAGGGAAAGGTTGCCATGTCAACCATTCACAAACATATAGAAAAGCTGGAATGTTACGCCTGTCATGCAACGTGGGCGCCCCAGTGTTTTGGATGCCACATGCAATATGATAGAAGGGTAAAAGGTAAGGACTGGATAGCAACGTCCAAAAAAGTAAACCCCATAACAGGCCGACAAACAGTAACTGAAAATATTGGAGACCTATCTCTTGAAAACAGGTCGTTTATGAGGTGGGAAAGTCCGATACTGGGGATTAACCTGAGAGAAAAGGTCTCCCCACTTGCCCCAGGATGTCAGGTATTTTACACCTTTGTCGATAAAGAAGGAAATATCAAAGCACTCAACAAATATTATACCACATCCACAGGCCACAATTCTCCCACGTTAGCACCTATGCATCCCCATTCAATCAGTCTGGTTGCCAGAACCTGTGAAAATTGCCATACGAACCCCAAAACCACAGGATATGGTACTGGTAATTCAAGAAGTGCAGAAAAGATACTGGGTGACAGCCCCTTGTTCCAGGATTTATCAAAGGGAGTATATGGAGATATTCCCAATATAAAAACCGGGCGGTGGCAAACCCCAAAGATAGAAGATTTTCCCTATGCCCTGGATCAACTGGTGGTAAGAAGCGGAAAACAGATACAAAATATGCCACTCCCCGAGGACAGACCTTTGAACCAGGAAGAAAGAAATCTTGTCGAAAGAGAGGGTTTGTGCATAGGATGCCATCAATATTACGGAACGCCGGAATGGGAAAGCATAGTAAAAAAGTACGGAAGGGCAGAGACTGCCGAACAGCATGAGAGGATGGTTTCAGAGGCAATTAAAAGCCTTATGGAGAAAAGTAAATAAAGATTTTTTTAAAGGAGAACATATCATGAAAACAGGTTTCTTTACAAAGGGTCTATTTGCAATTGTTTTCATTATGCTCTTATTTCCCTTAAAAACCTTCGGGGAAACTCCTCCTTTTAAAGTAAACCCCATTCTCTTAAAAGACCGTGTTTCTGCCGGCGATATTATACCGATTGTTGTCAATATAACAATTGCCGCCAAACATCATATCTACAAGAATCAACTCAAAATAGAAAGCGGAGACCCTGCACAATTCACAATAGCGCCAACCGATCTTCCCGCAGGAAAGATTAAGTACGATCCGCTTCTTGAAGAAGAAATGGAACTTTACGAAGGGCATGTGGAAGTAAAGTCATTCATTCAGGTATCAAGGGACTTGCCTGCTGGTCAGCATAACATAAAGTTAAAAGTACATTATCAGGGATGTTCTGATAAAATATGTTTTGCCCCAACGGTGGAGGAGTTTGTACTACTGGTAAAGACAGACCCTGCCAACTGGAGTGGGCCTGTATCACAAACAGGCGAGAAACCGATTCATTCCACTTCAAAATCTGATGAAAAGGCAGAAGCTAAAGGTTTCCAAAAGACTATTGAAAGCCATGGGGTTTTCATGTCCTTAATACTTGTATTTTTAGCTGGCATCGGACTTAGTTTTACTCCATGCGTTTATCCAATGATACCAATCACTATTGCCGTGATTGGCGGGCAGACCTCTGGTGAACAAACCGCAACCAGAAAACCGCTAAAGGCATTCTTCCTATCGCTGATTTATGTATTAGGCATATCCATTGTTTATTCTGCCTTGGGCGTAACTGCCGCTTCTACCGGCGCACTGTTTGGCACTGCGCTGCAAAGCCCATGGGTAATAGGCTTTGTAGTGGCAGTCTTTGTTGGGCTTGCAATGAGTATGTTTGGGGTTTATTACATTCGCATGCCGTCTTTTATTTCAGAACGTTTAGGGACAAAAACTGGAAAAGGGTTCGTCGGAGCCTTTGTTATGGGGTTGGTTTCGGGAATAGTGGCATCTCCGTGCATCGGACCTGCGCTTGCCAGTTTGTTAGTCTATATCGCAAGCACGGGCAATAAATTTCTTGGATTCTGGATGCTCTTTGTTTTCGCATGGGGGCTAGGCACAATTCTAATCATATTAGGCACCTTCTCAGGCGCCCTAAAAGCGCTCCCAAAATCAGGACTATGGATGGAGACTGTGGAAAAGATATTTGGATTGCTCTTGATGGGAGCCGCACTTTATTATTTAAGACTCATTATCTCAGAAACTGCTTTCATAATCGTTCTGGGACTATTTTTAATTGTCGTCTCAGTATTTGCAGGTGGTTTTGCCCGGCAGATTCGTGGAAGCACTAACTTACAGCGCGCCAAACAGGCTTTTGGCATTGCAGCATTTATATTTGGCACATATTTCCTTACAGGACACCTGATACTCAAGAGACCCATTTTATCCCCATTCTCGACTACAACTCACAATCAATCGCCAACAATCAAGGAAAATATAAACTGGTTATTCAACGAGGAAGAAGGATTAAGACATGCCAAAATCGAAGGCAAGGTTGCAATGATTGATTTCTGGGCATCGTGGTGTGCGGCCTGTATGGAGTTTGAAAAAATTACGTATGCCGATCCACAGGTTGTTAGGGAATTAAAGAACTTTGTGAATATCAAAATTGACTGTACCAACACCAACGACCTGAAGATCAAGCAGCTATGGGCTAAGTATGGAATTGTTGGTTTGCCAACCATCGTGTTTATAAATAAGGATGGGGCTGTTGCTCGTGATAAAACTATCACGGGCTTTATCAATCCCGAAGGATTCCTCAGCATCTTAAGAAGCCTGTAAGGACGTATTGTAATACGCCTTTACATTATTCGTCAATAATACTTGTTT
>JAHFOX010000006.1:42560-49473 GCA_023261445.1 Planctomycetota bacterium | reverse complement strand
AGTTAATGCCCTTTTTAGCAGTACTTCTTTATCTTTTTCAATCTGTGCTTTGAGTTCATTCTCCGTCTCAAACCGTTTCTCATCTCTTATCTTAAAGAGAAACTGCACCTCCAAATCCAATCCATATATGTTTTCATTAAAATCAAGAATATATACTTCTGTCTCCAATGTCTCGTCTTCGCTTGAATACAATTCACTCTCAAAAGTAGGTCTTGTCCCAATATTTGTCAATGCAAGATATTCCTTTTCAGCCCATCGAACCTTTGTGCCATAGACACCACGGGGCGGTCTGACCTCATGATGCAATGCCAGATTAGCCGTAGGAAATCCAAGTACCCTTCCCCTGCCCGACCTCATGACTACTGTACCAAGTATCGAAACTGGTCTGCCAAGCATACCTTCAGCCTTTTCCAGTTCTCCGTCTAAAATTGCCTGCCGAATAGCTGTGCTGCTGATTGTTTGACCCTGATATATTACTGGCGGACAGTCATATACTTCAAATCCATATTTATCAGCTAATTTGCGAACCAGCGCCAAATCCCCTTCCCGATTCTTTCCGAAATGACAATCAAATCCCATTACGATGCACTTTACACCCAGCCATGAAACTAATATCTCATGTATAAAATCTTTGGCGGTCGTTTGTGCAAGTTTTTGGTTAAAATTGAGCACAACGGCGTGGTCTACTCCCAAGCGTTCTAACAATACCAATCTGTGTTCCAGAGATGTGATAAATGAAGGTGTTCTGCTTTCGATGATGTTTTTAGGGTGACGGTCGAAGGTGATTACTAACGATTCACCATTTTTTTCTAATGCGTAATGTCTTATCGTTTCTATAATCTTTTGATGACCTCTGTGAACACCATCGAACATTCCGATGGCTGCAACAGGGTTGTTGATTTTTTTTGTTAACTCCTTTAAACCATAAATCGTTTCCAACGCACTCCCCTATTTTTATATTGTTGCCCATTTTCAATAACATTCTGTGTTAATTTTTAGCTTTCTACTGGAACTTTGTATAGACTTCTACGCCGCGGCTAACATCAATTTGCCATTCAGTTAGGACTGCTTCTTGTTTTTCATACAAGTATTGTTGGATTAAGTTCTCTTTCCCCTTTTCAAAAGCAGTTTTATCTGCAGGCTTTCTGTCAACCAGGCTTATAACATAACATGCCTTTTCTCCCGATGTCTCTATTGCAACCCCTAGCTGTCCTTGTTTTAACTCAAATGCCTTATTTGCCACGTTGGGACGATCCTCTTTAAGCGCTTCAATATACCTTGAATCTTTATTAAAGAGTTTTGTAGGACGGGTTATATAATCAGTTTCACAAACCGTAATATCCTTTCCTCCGAGCTCAGTCTTAATTGATTTTGCAACATCGTCAAAAGAAGCGCCTGTTGTTTTACCTACATTTTTTTCGGCAATTTCATTTGCCTTAAGCAGTCCCTTTTCCATTTTAAGGTCATTGACAACCTCATTTCGGATTTCTTCCAATGGCGGAGCTGCAGACGATTTTTTATCAATTACCTGAAAAACAACCTTGCCTTCTACAAAATCACACGGCACAGAAGGCTCGTATTTATCCCTGTCAAATGCAATCTGAGCGATTTGGTTGGAACCTGGAAATACCTCCAACAAATCATTTTCAGTAAGAAATTCGTTCGCAGATTTTTTCCCTTTAGGAATCTCATAGGTCAATTTATACTTATTTGCCAGGTCCTGAAAGCTTGGACGTTCCGTCTTGCCAATAGTTTCGTATATTTCTTCGTCCAGTTTGGTCATTATTTCACTTGCCTTCTCCATAGCTCTTTGTCTGGCGATGACTTTTTGAATATCACCCTTTACTTCGTCAAAAGATTTATATGAAGGAGTAGACGCTTTCCCCTGATTTTTGTTTTCATTAGCGGTTTTTTTCTCTTCCTTTGTTGAAACCTTTTTATCGGCAGACGAAGTATCTTTTGGTACAGCCTTGCCATCTTTAGCATTTTCGGACTTAGATGCTACATTTATATTTTTAAATTGTGATTCCTTGTTATCCTCATAATATTTTTTCATTTCCTCATTTGTAACCGATACCTGCTTTTCAACATCATCAAATTTCGCAACTATACATTCTATTTTGACCCTCTCTGGAAGCTTATATCCGGGGTTTACGGAGCCGGCATTGTGTTCGTCATTCATGTACTTTTCATAATAGGCACGAACTTCATCCTCTGTCACACTAACCGAATCTATGAAATCCTTTGCCTTCAAGGGAAGCACCTTAAACTTCACCTTTTCATTTTCCCATGAGTATCTATGCCAGATTTCATCAGTTGTCATTTTTGTAGACATTCGCACCATAGATTCTAGTTTTTCGACAAGCAGTGCTTCCCACAAAGTACGGCTAATTTGCTCCTGGTTAAGTCTGAAATTGTTGCAAAGAAATTGCATAAGCTGAGTCCTGGTTACATTTACATTTTCACCAAATATCTGAAAAGCCAGCCTATGAAGACCCTCTTCAACTTCCTGTGTTGTTACAACAATTCCCACCCTCTTGGCTTCTTCTACAAACATAAGTTGCTTCCAAACCAAAGAAACGATAGATTCTTTTGCCTGAGAAAAAAACAATCTCTGCCACCGCCCCAGCATGTCTGCAAACTCGTTTTGTGTAATCTTCCTGCCAAACATCTTTCCTATAGGTTTTTTAGGTATCAATTCCATCGCTGAATAACTGATACCCCATACAAACATTGCAAATATCATGACGATATAAACCGTCTTTTGATGCCTTCTAAACCAAGAGCTCGAAACCATATTTTCTTATCTTCCTCATAATCTAAAACTAACAATACCAACACTGAAAGAATTACAATAAAAGGGATATTGTAGCCGCAACATTTATAATTATCAAATGGTTTTTTTAACATTTATTTAAAAGAAAATCATGCTGATAAAACATGAGCACAAAAAAAATGTCTTGACACTGCTTTCAACCTCTGTTTAAATTTTTTTCTTTATCACAAAGATTAACCTGCATTATTGGTAACCAGAGAATTATACCAGCATCAATTATCTGCCCGGCACACCTAAAAATGTGCGGTTACCTACCAGGTTGGAGACCGCGTAAATGGCTAAGACTAAGAAAAACATGGTAATAGTAGAATCCCCTGCCAAGGCAAAGACTATCGGCAAATATCTCGGCTCATCTTTTTTTGTTCGCTCATCAATGGGACATGTAAGAGACCTGCCCGAAAGAAAATTGTCAGTTGATATAGAAAATAATTTTACGCCTGAATATAAAATAATCCCCAGCCGAAAAAAACTGGTTTCAGAGTTACTTGCTGATTCAAAGAAAGCAGATATAGTTTACCTGGCATCCGATCTTGACCGCGAGGGGGAGGCAATCGCATGGCATTTATGTCAGGCGCTTGAAATATCAGATGAAAGGGCGAAACGCGTCACCTTTAACGAAATTACAAAAGATGCTATTCTGGATGCGTTTAACCATCCGGGACCAATCAATATGGCAAAGGTTAACGCCCAGCAGGCGCGGAGGATACTTGACCGTCTTGTGGGATACCAGATAAGTCCTTTATTATGGAAGAAGATTACAAAAGGACTTAGCGCCGGACGCGTCCAATCTGTTGCGGTTAGACTCATAGTAGAACGCGAAAAAGAAATCAAGGAATTTAAATCGCAAGAATATTGGAAGATTACGGCTGAATTAAAAACAATCTCTGAGGGTAAGGACAAATCAGCTGATATTAAAACTTTCAAAGCCCTTCTGCAAAAATTCGGCAGCGAAAATATTGAAATAAAAAATGAACAACAATCGAATGATATTATAAGCGAACTCCAAAAGTCATCATACAATGTTATCGGTGTAAAAAAGCAGACAAAACGCAACAATGCCCCCCCTCCATTTACCACCAGTCTTTTACAACAACAGGCATCCACACGGTTGCAGTTCAGCGCAAAAAAAACAATGCTAATTGCCCAGCAGCTTTATGAGGGTGTTGATATTGGCACAGAAGGCTCGGTTGGACTGATTACATATATGAGAACAGATTCTTTTCACATTTCTGAACAGGCGCTGGCATCATGCCGCAAGCTTATTACAGGCAAATATGGGCAAAATTATCTGCCTGAAAAACCAAATGTGCATGCGTCTAATAAAAAAGGAACCCAAGGGGCTCACGAGGCAATTCGCCCTACAAACATTGAATATACGCCTGATTCCGTAAAAGACTATTTATCAAAAGACCAATACAAACTTTACGAGCTAATATGGAACCGATTTGCTGCCAGCCAAATGAACCCTGCACTTTATGCGGTAACTGATGTCGAAATTATGGCGGGGCAATATACTTTTAAGGCAAAAGGGAGGGAATTACTATTTGATGGACATACTATCATTTCAGGTCAGGAAATGGAAAAGGATGAACAAATCCTTCCACCATTGGAAAAAGACCAAAAACTCGAATTAATCGAATTAGTGCCCACACAGCATTTTACTCAGCCGCCCCCGCGCTTTACAGAAGCGTCTCTGGTAAAAACTCTGGAAAAAATGGGCATAGGAAGACCAAGCACATACGCCGCTATCATCTCCACGATACAAGATCGAGGCTATGTCAAACAGGAGAAACGCGCCTTTTACGCAACCGAGCTTGGAACATTAGTTACTGAAAAACTTATTGAACATTTTCCTAAAATAATGGATATAAAATTCACCTCACACATGGAGGATGAATTGGACAAGATTGAAGATGAAAAAATCGAGTGGCTTAACGTACTTAAGGAATTTTATGAACCTTTTAAGACGGATTTAGAAAGGGCAGTGGGAGAAATGAAAAGCGTAAAGGGAACCCCTGAAGAAAGCAATCAGACATGCACCGTTTGCGGACAGCCTATGGTTGTGCGTTGGGGAAAACACGGGAAATTTCTGGGATGTTCAGCATTTCCTAAATGCAAAAGCACACTTCCTTTAGACGGGAAAGGTGAACCTGCACCCGCAGAAACTACTGACCAAAAATGTGAAAAATGCGGCAGCGCTATGGTAGTTAAAACCGGCAGGCATGGAAAATTCCTCGCTTGCTCCGCATACCCTAACTGCAAAAATACAAAACCGCTCTCAGGCGAAGCAACCAAAGTTGAGCCCACTAACGAAAAGTGTGAAAAATGCGGAAGTCCCATGGTAATTCGATCCGGCAAGAAAGGGCGTTTTATGGGATGTTCAGCATATCCAAAATGCAGAAACATTAAATCGCTCCCAACGGGTATAAAGTGTCCAAATGAGGGTTGTGGCGGAGACCTTGTACAACGTCGTTCCAAAAAAGGAGGAATCTTCTTTGGATGCAGTAAATATCCTGATTGCGATTACATCACAAAAGAACTACCCGACACAACAGACACTGGCAAAGAAGAATAATATCATTAGCGAGTAATCCCATCTGCACGGTAAAAGATTCTATAGAGTACTGGAAGCACAAGTAATGTGAGGGCTGTTGACGACAGAATCCCACCGATTACCACAGTAGCAAGCGGACGCTGTACTTCCGCTCCGGTCCCGGTTGCCAGCGCCATTGGAAGAAACCCCAATGATGCAACAAGTGCAGTCATCAATACCGGACGTAAACGCGTAATAGCGCCGTCAGGAATAGCGTTATCCAGGGAGTTGCCATCTGCACGCAATTTATTTATAAACGAAATCATAACGAGTCCATTCAACACTGCCACACCTGAAAGTGCAATAAACCCCACACCTGCTGATATTGACAGTGGAATACCCCTGAGCCAGAGCGCAGCAATTCCACCTGTAAGTGCAAAGGGAACGCCTGTAAAGACCAAAATGGCATCCTTTACGGTTCCAAATGTTGTAAAAAGCAAGAAGAATATCAGCAAGAGTGCAATTGGAGTAACAATTTGCAGTCGTTTCCTGGCTGATATCATCTGCTCAAACTGCCCTCCCCATGCAATCCAATAGTTTTCAGGAATAGTAACGTTCTCTTTAATCTTTATTTCTGCCTCCTCGACAAATGAACCTATGTCACGACCACGCACGTTTGCCGTTACGACAACCCGGCGCTTGCCGTTCTCTCTGCTAATTTGATTTGGACCTGCTTTAATATCAAACTCTGCAACAGAGCCAAGCGTTATATAGTTCGGTCGTTTACTCTCCTGTAAATGTGCCGCTGGTAATATACCTGCATTCGATACACCTCCAATGTCCGGTAATGGGATTGGCAATCTCTTTAGCGCCTCCATGTTACCTCGCATATCTTCTGGTAAACGTACAATTAGTTCAAATCGCTTGTCACCTTCAAAAACCTTACCAGCACTCTTCCCGCCAATTGCAATTTCGATTACATCCTGTATGTCTGAAACATTAAGACCGTATCTTGCCATTTCTTTGCGATTCATCAGGATAGTCAGGACTGGCAGCCCTGTTACCTGTTCAACCTTGACATCTGATGCCCCCTTAACCTTCTCAAGAACCACGGCTATTTTCTCACCAGTTTCAAGTAAAGCATCCATGTGGTCTCCAAATACTTTTACCGCAAGGTCACTTCGCACCCCTGCAATAAGTTCGTTGAAACGCTCCTGAATCGGCTGTTCAAATTCATATTTATTTCCTGGAATTTTCTTCAAACCCTCCTCGATCTCACGTACCAGATCAGCCTTTGGTTTATGTGGATTCGGCCAATGAGACCTTGGCTTAAGCATTACATACGTATCGGACTTGCCCGGCGGCATCGGATCGGTAGCAATTTCGTCTGTTCCCATCTTGGAAAAGACATTAGCCACCTCGGGAAATTCTTCTATCTTTTTATCAACAACACACTGCATCTCCACTGACTGCGATAGGCTCGTCCCTGGGATACGGAAGGCGTGAGCCATGATATCACCCTCATCCAGAGTAGGTAAAAATTC
>JAHFOX010000006.1:0-42460 GCA_023261445.1 Planctomycetota bacterium | reverse complement strand
TTGCGCTTACCTTGTTGCCCACCATACCCGTAATTGTAAATAACATGGACAATGGAATAACCATAGCCGTAATGAGAGCCGCCCGGACATTGCCTAAAAAGAGAAACAATATTGCTACGACGAGGAGCGCGCCTTCTGCTAGATTTTTCTTAACCGTTTTAATGGTTGCGTCCACCAGTGCTGTGCGGTCATAAGCAGTTTTTGCAATAACTCCCGATGGAAGTGTGCGATTCACTTCAATCATCTTATCTGCAACCCTTTTTGATACCGTCCTGCTATTCTCTCCCATAAGCATGAAGACCGTGCCCAAAACGACCTCGCTCCCGTTTTCAATAGCAGCACCTGTTCTCAGTTCTTTTCCAAGCAGGACGTCTGCCACGTCCTTGATATAAATGGGTACTCCTCTATGAGTATCAATAACGATCTGCCGAATATCCTCAATATCGGCTACCTGTCCGGGAGATCTGATCAGGTATTCTTCCCCGCCATGTTCAATATATCCCGCTCCTACATTGGCGTTGTTTCTGGCAAGCGCCTGTAAAATATCATGGAATGATAATCCGTAGGCAATCAATTTTTCAGGATAGGGAGTAACATGATATTGCTTCTCATAACCACCAATGGCATTTACTTCAGTTACTCCCTGAATATTACGTAGCTGAGGCCTGATAACCCAGTCCTGAATAGTCCTTAAATCTGTGGGTGTATAAGGTGTTCCGTCCGGCTTCAGAATGCCCTCTTTAGACTCGACAGTCCACATAAATATCTCGCCAAGACCCGTAGCAATCGGTCCCATAAACGTTTCAACTTCTAACGGTAGTTTTCCTCTGATTTCCTGGATGCGTTCATTAATCAGTTGACGGGCAAAATAAATATCCGTTCCGTCCTGGAAAATGCCCGTTACCTGAGAGAGACCGTAACGTGATATAGAGCGCGTTTCGGTCAGATATGGTATGCCAGCCATTGCTGTCTCTATGGGAAATGTAATACGTTGCTCGACTTCAAATGGTGAGTATCCTGGAGCCGCCGTATTAATCTGAACCTGGACGTTGGTAATATCAGGCACGGCGTCAATTAGAAGTTTTTGGTAATTATATACACCTAAAATGGCAACCGCTAATGTTGCTGTAAGGATTATCCATCGTTGGCGGATTGAAAATTTTAAAATTCGTTCAAGCATAGCTTACCCTTTTTCCAAAAGTGAATTCACCGCAGACACAAAGGGCGCAAAGAGAAAGAAGTTAAGAAATTGGGAGGTTGAGAGATCGGGATTTTCTCATATTCCCAGCTTCCCATTCTCTCAACCTCTGCTTTACTTCTCTACGTTCTTTGCAGTCTCTGCGGTGGAATATTACGTTTTGTCTTCCTTTAATTAATCCTCTTCAACTGCTCCTTCTTTACCAAGTTCAGCCTTGAGGACAAAACTGTTACGCGCAACATACCTCTCACCCGGCGAAAGTCCTTGTAATACCTCCACCCATCGCCCATCGTTCCTCCCTAATTTTAGAAAGCGGGCTTCAAACATATTCCCATTTTGCACAAACACAATGGGCTGGTCATGTAAAGTTTGAAGTGCATCAACAGATACAGCCACTGGCACCGATATTTCTTCCTGTACAATTTCAACATTTACAAAAAGGCCTGGACGCCAACGACCTTCAGTATTCTGTACAACAACGATACCCCGTGCAGCACGCGTTTGTTCGCCGACAAGCGAACCTAAATACGCCAGCGCCCCCTCCGCTTCGAAGCCTAATACCTTTGACCTTACCGTAACGTTTTGTCCAGCCTTAACTACGTTCAAATCTTTTGCATATACTGTGACATCCACCCAAACTGTTGATAAATCAGAGAGGACGAATATGTCGGCGTCTTCCTTGACAGCTTCACCCACAGCGATGTTCTTTTCTATGACTGTGCCATCAAATGGCGCTTTCAGTTCATAACGTGTAAGCCCTGTGTTTTTTGTTTCAGAGACGTTATCCAGATCACTCTGAGAAAGCCCCAAAGCCAGTAATTTCTGGGCGGCAGTCTGCAAATTTATCTCCGATTCTGCCAAGGCTTGCTTACTGGCAAGATAATCTTTTTCTGATGAAATCTTTTGTTTCCATAAACGCGCCCTGCGATCAAATGTTGCCCGATCCAGTTCTACTCTTTTAATAGACGCCAAGTATGCACTCTTTAGTTCTGCAAGCTCACGGCTGTCAAGAATAGCAATAACTTCATTCTGTTTGACGGTGTCACCGAGATTCTTTCGCACTTCAGTTACCACCCCTGAGAGTCTGGGCACGACATGCACTACCTTATCGGCGTTGAGTTTAACCTCTCCGGGAAGCTCAAGAACGGTTTTCATTTGAACAGTACCGGCAGTCTCAATTACAATCCCCGCGCTTTGTACAGCATCAGGAGCAAGCTCAACCACTCCTTTTATTTGACTCTTGTCCTCTCGTTGTAATGCCACATCTTCCTGCTCCTCGTCAACGGTTGTTACTTTTTTCATACGAATTATAATTATCGCTAGGACAATTCCCACCAGAACGACAATCCCGATCGCTGACATTTTTTTAAAGTAACTTGTCAGATAAATCTTCTTATCACTCATTATTGTTCCCCTATTTTAAACACTGCCAGTCTTTCAATGTCTGCAATCAGCAGGTTTAGATTTTTTAAGGATTCTATATATGAAATTCTCGTTTCAGCCCAAGTCCTCTGGGCATCAAGCAGGTCTATATAATCAAACTCACCCTCTTTATACCCGTTTGTAATTAAGTGAAGGGATTCTTCTGCCTTTGGCAGAATCTTATCTCTATATTCGACGACACGTTTCCGCTCCACGTTGAATGAGTTGAAGTTCCTTCTTAGCTGAAACAGCAGGTCATTGTAAACTGATAAATTCGCGCTCTTAGCCTTTTTTGAAAGCGCCTTGCCTTTCTGTATATTCCCCTGATTACGATTAAAGAATGGCGCGGGTATCCCGATACCCATCTGGACAGTATCCAGATTCTCCTGTGTAAGCCTCTTGTAGCCCGCCGATACATTTATGTCCGGTATAACCAGTCTTTTTTCCAACGCCAACTGAGCTTCAGCTATCTCAACATCCTTCTTTGATGCCTTAAGGACGGGTTGATTATTCTCCATCTTTAATTCAAGTTCATGAAGTGATAACTCCGCAGGCATTGTTAAGAGTTTTCCCACTACTCCACGAATTGCCTCATCAGGAACACCCATCGCTGTTTGCAACTCTTTTATAGAATTTTTAAGATTGCCTTCCGCATTAGAAACAGAGTTTCTTGCCTTTGATAACTCAATCTCAGCCCTGAGGACATTCGTAATAGCAACTTCACCCGCATCAAATTTAACCTTTTCGCTTTCATAAATACTTTTAGCAATTTCTTCCATTTTCTTAGCAATAGCAAACCCATCCTGTTCAGCAATGACTTTGTAAAATGCCTTTTTTGTTTCTGCGACAACACCTAACAACACTGCATCACGTTCTAATTCATCTTTTTCTTTCGATTTCTCACTAACCTTGATTCCAAGTCCTCTCTTGCCGCCAATAATAATAGGCTGGGTAATCGCCACAAGGTTCTGGCTTTGATTCAACTCGACTTCGCTGGCAGGCATTTCCTCAGCCAAAAACTCTATTACTGGATTCGGATACAATTTTGATTGCCTTAACGAACCTGCTGCAGCTTCTACTTGTTCCATCACCGATTGCAATTGCGGGTTTTTTTCGATGGCCACCTTAAGAGCTTCTTCGAGTGCAATTTTCTTGTTTACAGGTCGGTTATTCTTGTCCACGGCTTTGACGGGAGAATCGCTTCCAAGGATTGTTGCCCAATAGCATGGTAAACAAACAAATAAACATGCTATCGAGATACAGGATATAAGCCTGCATCTTCGGGGAGTTGGTTTAAAATAAAAATATGGGTGCATAAAAAACCTTTCACAATAGACTAAATATCGTTTATATATGTTCTTCTGCCTCGTTTTCATAATTCTGATCATAAAGAGTTATCCCACAAGCGAACATTATTTTGTACAAACTGTAAAAATGCTGTGCGCTTGGTGCAAGATTCAGGTATTATACAATCGCTATATGAACGAGAGATGAACGTAAAATTAATTTTTTGTAATCTTGATGAATTCAGCAGATAGGTAGTGTAACGGTAAAGACACTTCCCTTGTTTAGCTCACTTTCGACAGTTATTGTACCGCGATGTGACCTAACAATCCATTGACAGATGCTAAGTCCAAGCCCGCCCCCATTGTAATTCGAAGTCCGTACCTTGCTTGCCCTGTAAAAACGGTCGAATATATGAGGAATATCTTCTCGAGAAATGCCAATGCCATTATCTTTAATGGCAATCATTACATTCCCGTTGCCTTTACCGATTGAAAGACTGATTGCTCCATTTTGAGGGGTATATTTCACGGCATTATCCACCAGATTCAAGAGCATCATTCTAATGAGCAACTCATCCCCACGGATAAAGGCATCCTCCATCTTTTCCGTTGACACGGAGATGTTCTTCGGTTCCGTAATAAGCCTTAATTGTTCGGCAACGTCAGTAATAACAGGACAGAGATTCATCCGTTCCATACGCATTTCACATCGTCCCGTATCCGCTTTTGCCAATATGAACAGGTTCTCAATAATTTTCGAAAGCCGTCCCAGGTCATCAAGGGTATTGGCAAGAACTTGTTGATAGTTATAGATATCCCTTTCTCTTGATAAGGCGACTTCTATTCCTGCCTTCATAATGGTTATGGGTGTACGTAATTCATGGGAGGCATCGGTCGTGAACTGACGAACCTGATTAAAGGAATTTTCCAGACGTGACAGCATCTCGTTAATTACTTCTGAAAGCTCGCTAATTTCATCCTTCACAGGACATACTGCCAGCCTCTTCCCCAGATGATCAGTTTCTATCTTCTGAAGCTCTTTTATCATATTATCCACAGGTCTCAATGCCTTTTTAGCCATAAACAAACCGCCGATCCAACTCACGATTATTGCAAGACCTCCTAAAGCCATAAGTGCAAGCAGAAAGATTTTGGTGGCACTCGTATTGTTAATGGCAATCCCAAGTTGAATTAATTGCTGGTTATCCTCTGTTGGTATCGTGATAATACGTAAAATATTTCCCTTTGAGTCCCTCACGGTCTTAAAATATATCTTCCCTGAAAGAATATCGTGGATTTGTTGGCTGCTTAAGGGAAGATAATCAGACTTTAAACTTCCAGACCTAAATTGAAGATTTCCCGTTTGGTCAAGTATCATAATATATTTTTCCGAGGTGCGTTCGTCCTTTTCATTCGAGAGACAGGTAACGTAATTTTCAAGAGAATCCTTGCTGATGTGCGCACAATGGGCAACACCTTCTGCTTCCTCTTCAAGTCCAACGTCAAGGCTTTTATTATTGGCGTAAGTGAATGCAAAGTAGGCTAGTATGCTAAAGAGAATTAGCGCTCCCCCAAAGATGCTGGTATACCAAAAGGTGAGTTTCGTGCGAATCTTCCACGAGGTCATGGCATTTCATCCTTCAGTATGTAACCTACACCCTTAATCGTGTGGATAAGTTTGTTTGTGCGACCATTGTCTATTTTATTCCTTAACCGATTCACAAAGACATCAATTACATTAGTGAGACTGTCAAAGTTGTAATCCCAGACATGCTCTGCAATCTGTGTACGCGTTAATACCATGTTTATGTTTCTCATGAAAAATTCTAAGAGGGCAAATTCCTTATTTGTGAGGTTTATGGGCTGCCCGCTTCGATAAAGGCGATGCGCCGCTACATCCAAAATAAGGTCTGCGACCGTTACCTGTGTTTGGTAATTGACATTTCCCCTTCTGAACAATGCCCGTATCCGTGCCATTAATTCTATAAAAGAAAAGGGTTTTACCACATAATCATCCGCTCCTAAATCTAATCCACGGGCCCTTTCTTCAACAGCATCCTTTGCCGTTAATAGAAGGATCGGCATCTTTTTACCGTTTTTTCTGGCTTCTTGCAGTATCTCGAGTCCGTTCTTCTTAGGGAGTACAATATCCAGTATCACGAGATCATATTCGTTAGTATTGAGCATAAAAAGCCCCTCCTCCCCATCGTGGCTCATGTCAACAGCAAAGTGGTTTTCTTCAAGTCCCTTTTTTATATAGAGGGCTAATTTTTTTTCATCCTCTATGATTAATATTCTCATACTTTATTCATTTGTCGGGTCAGTTATGAAAAGTTTTCTAGCGACTAATATTCTTTTGAACGAGTATAAATAATTAAAGGCCGATTTGCTGAAATTATTAAAAGGTTATGAGGAACTCTAAGGTTTATGGAATAAGTTATATAATTAAACGTGGTGGGTGATAGATGATAGTCTGGAAGATGCTGTTGGAATAATTAAATGGGATTGTTTTGAACCAACTGGAAGTGCCGGTAAAACCGAATGAAGAATTTTGGAACAAATGCATGACTTGATTATGGGCACAGAGTAAACAGCAATTTGGATAACAGGATGCATCCGTTGGAATGAAAGAACAATCTTCATTATGAGATAAAACAGCAGATTCCTTTTCACAATAAAAAGATGATTCTTTTTCTACACAACACGATAATAGATAATCACAAGGTAACATACATAAAAGAAACCATATCACTAAAATGCTTTTAACACCTCTTTTAATGAAATTAACTCTAAGCATAAAGTAAGATATAATAACAAAATTGTTTTAAAAGCAAGAAGAAAATATCTTTGAAAAGACTCTTGATTTACTTTACACTATGCCGTCGGTATACTGAAAAACATCACTGTCAAGGACGTCGGATGAATGTTGGTTTCCCATTCTCATTTTAAATAAAGGAATCAATTAAGCCTTCGATAACTTAAAAACAAACTTTTTGCGTATATATTTTTAGGAGAGTTAATATGAAAGCTGTTGTTTTTTATGAAAATGGTGGAATAGACAAGTTAAAGCATGTGGATATGGAAAAGCCTAAGATTTCTCCTTATGAGGTGCTAGTAAAGGTAAAGGCATGCGCTTTGAATCATTTAGATATCTGGGTCAGGCAGGGATTAGGCATAGAAATTCCCATGCCTCACATATCCGGCAGTGACATAGCAGGCGAGATTGCTGAGGTGGGCATGGAGGTCAAAAATTTTAGACCCGGCGATAAGGTCCTTGTTGCCCCGGGCATTCGCTGCAGAAAGTGTGTGTGTTGCATTACAAGTAATGACAGTATGTGTAACAACTTTAAAATTATGGGATTTCAGGTACAAGGTGGTTATGCCGAATTTGCCAAGGCACACGTAGACAATATCATTCCTATTTCCAATAAGTACTCATTCGAGGAATGGGCAGCTATTCCTCTGGTGTTTTTAACGGCATGGCACATGCTTGTCACAAGAGGTCAATTAAAACCGGGCGAAAATGTTTTGATTCACGCCGCTGGCAGTGGCATTGGCAGCGCCGCTATACAGATTGCGCATCTGGCTGGCGCCCGTGTAATTACCACGGCTAGAGGAAAGGAAAAACTGGAAAAAGCTAAGAAATTAGGGGCTGATGAAGTTATAGACTATTCAAAAGAAGATTATGCTGAGAAAATACGATCTTTAACAAATAATAAAGGCGCTGATCTTATATTTGAGCATATCGGTCCTGACACGTGGGAGAAGAATTTACAATGTCTTACCAAGGGCGGACGAATGGTGGTGTGCGGAGCGACAAGCGGTCCAAAAGTAACAATGGAAATCCGATTCTTGTTCATGAAGCAACACTCCATAATCGGCTGTTATATGGGCGGTAAAAAGGAACTCCTCGACGTGCTGAATCTTGTGGAACTTGGGAAGTTGAAACCTGTAGTAGACTCCGTATTTCCATTAAATGACGCCGCATCAGCACAACAAAAAATGCTTAACAGGGGTAATTTTGGAAAAATTGTACTAAAAATTTAATGAAACATATCTCAAGCTTTAAAAACAACCGTATCGAAACAATCATTAGACACTGCACATCTAAAAAACCTTGCATAATACATCATGATTGATATAATTTGAGTTTTACTATAATATTATCAGCAACGCGCAAATCCTCTTAATCCCCCTTTAATAAATGAGATTCAGGGGATTATTCATTTTGTTGCGATATTTATTTAACTTGTGTAACGGGCCTTTATAATGAACACAAACACAGAGAAAAAAACTGAGTACACCTTTAAAGCGCCAAGGGGAACGGAAGACATTCTGCCAGAAAAATGGGCGTTGTGGCGAAGGCTGGAGGAGGTTGGGCGTCAGGAGTTTGAACTCTGCGGATATTATGAAATCCGCACACCTGTTTTCGAAGATACGCGCCTGTTTATCAGAAGCATTGGAGAGGCTACAGACATTGTCGAAAAAGAGATGTACACCTTCTCTGACAGCGAGGATTCAAGCATAACCATGCGACCCGAAAGCACTGCCCCTGTTATGCGTGCATATCTGGAATACGAATTGTATAAAACAAAAAAATTCCAAAAGTTTTATTATATCGGTCCACAGTTCAGGAAAGAACGTCCGCAGGCGGGAAGGCTTCGGCAATTTCACCAGATGGGAATAGAAGCCGTTGGCGCTTCTGACCCATTGCTTGATGTAGAAACTATTAGTATCGCCGCCAGAATATTTGACCGCATTGACCTTAATGGATACAAGGTCAAGATTAACTCCATTGGCTGCGAAAAGTGCAGGCCCGTTTTTAGAAATATATTAAAAGAAAAACTCTGCGAACACGAGAAATCGTTATGCGAGCTTTGTCAATCACGCCTCAACCGAAATGTGTTTCGCATCCTTGACTGCAAAAATGAGAAATGCAAAGCAATCAGCCACCACATGCCCTCTATTAATGACTATCTGTGCGTAGAATGTCAGGTTCATGCAAAAGTGGTAAGAGAATCTCTTTTAGAGATTGGCATTCCCTACATCGTTGATGCCCATCTCGTGAGAGGACTCGATTATTACACCAAGACCGTATATGAAATCACCCATTCTTCACTGGGCGCACGTGATGCTATTTGTGCCGGCGGGCGATATGACAATCTGATTTCCGATATGGGAGGTCCTTCTATCGGCTCGGTTGGGTTTGCAATAGGAATGGAGGCAACCATCCTTGCCCTTAAAAATGTTATGTCAAAAAGCAAGACCGTTTCTCAGGAAGTTTCCACCCCCGCTCCTTCAATCTATATAGTTTCTATAGGCGAAGAGACTAAGAAACAATGTTTTTACCTTCTTAACCTTTTAAGGAAATCCAACCTTTCCGCCGATTTTGATTATGAAGGAAGAAGTCCAAAGGCACAAATGCGTACTGCTAACAAATTGGGTGTAAAGTACGTAATTGTGCTGGGTCCGGACGAACTCGCTCGTGGAGACGTCAAAATCAAAATAATGGAAACCAGCGAAGAAATTTCGCTTAAACAAAATGATGTCCTAAAATGGTTCCTGAACAAACAGTCACCTTCAGTGAGTTTATAGAATTTAATAAAACCCCAAGGAGATAGCAAACGCATGTCTAAACTGAAACGAACTCATACGTGTGGACAGTTACGTACCAAAGATATTAAAACAACTGTAAATCTTTCTGGCTGGGTAAACAGCGTCCGGGACCACGGCGGGTTAATTTTCATTGACCTGCGGGACAGATACGGTATTACACAGGTAGTATTTAATCCTGACAAAGGCAAAAATTTATATGAAACTGCCCAACAACTAAGACATGAATACGTTGTGGCAATACAGGGCACTGTCTCCGCCAGACCTGCCGGCACGACAAATCCAAATCTGGACACCGGCGAAATAGAGGTGTATGCCGATACTATAGAGATATTGAACAAATCAGAAACCCCTCCATTCGAAATCGGCAATGAAAGCAACGTGTCTTTAGAGCTAAGGCTGAAACACCGTTATCTGGACTTGAGACGTCCAATAATGCAAAAGCGGTTAATCTTTCGGCATAAGATATGTCAGACAATACGCGAATATTTCGACCGTTTAAATTTTGTAGATATTGAAACCCCCGTATTAACAAAGAGCACGCCTGAGGGTGCCAGAGATTATCTGGTGCCCAGCAGAATCAATCTTGGAAAGTTTTATGCATTGCCACAATCGCCTCAACTTTTCAAGCAGATACTCATGGTCGCAGGTTATGATCGTTACTTCCAAATTGTGCGCTGCTTCCGCGATGAAGACCTCCGCGCCCAGCGACAACCCGAATTTACACAAATGGATATGGAAATGTCCTTTGTAGATGAAAATGATATTATTCAGGTCATTGAAGGACTCATGGCAATAATCTTCAATAAGGTAATCGGCAAAAAGATTGCCACCCCATTCCCAAGAATTTCTTACAAAGAGGCGATGACCTCTTACGGCTGTGACGCCCCCGATTTGCGATTTGGCATGAAGATAAAAGACATATCCGATATAGTCAAAACATCTAGTTTCAAAGTATTCCTTGATGTTATCAAATCAGGCGGACAGATTCGTGGTTTAAATGCGACTGGCTGCAGCAATTATTCAAGGAAAGACATTGATGATTTAACGGCTTTTGTCGGTCAATTCGGAGCAAAAGGGCTTGCATGGTTCAAGGTAGAAGAAACTGGTTTGACGTCTTCTATAACGAAATTCTTCTCCGCTGAAATTCTTGAAAAGATAAAGCAGCGCATGGACGCCAAAAGCGGCGATTTGCTACTTTTTGTTGCCGATAAACCCAAGGTGGTTTGCCAATCGCTTGCACAACTCAGATTGCATCTTGGTCATAAAAACAAACTCATTGACGCAAATACATTCAATTTCTCATGGGTTGTGGATTTCCCTTTGTTTGATTACAATGAAGACCTAAAACGTTACGAGGCGCTTCATCACCCTTTTACTTCACCGCATCCCGACAATCTTCCATTTATGGAGGAAAGACCTTTAGAGGTAAAAGCCCGTGCGTATGACCTCGTGCTCAACGGCGTTGAACTTGGCGGTGGAAGTATTCGTATACATACGCCTGAGGTTCAAAAAAGAGTCTTCCGCTTGCTCGGAATTAATGATGAAAATGCTTACAAAAAATTTGGATTTCTGCTTGATGCACTAAAATACGGCGCACCGCCTCACGGTGGTATTGCATTAGGGATAGACCGTATGGTCACACTATTATCACAGCTTGATGACATTCGTGAGGTTATCGCATTTCCAAAGACTCAGAAAGCCACATGCCTCATGACAGATGCCCCATCAGAAGTTGATGCAGAACAACTTAAGGAATTGGGCATACGTTTAGTTTAAACAGAGTATGCGACAAATTTATAGTCTTAGTATAAAAATACAAAACCATGAAACAAAAATTGCTCTTCTTAATTATTGGCGCCGCATTCATGATACTTTTAATCTCGGTCGGCTTCCTCATACACTTGAAACGTCTGCATAGTTCTCTATCCTATATACAAACAGTAGGACAGTATGTGCAGCAGGGCAAGCTCGACGAGGCTATTACTCTTTTAAAAAACACCCTGAGTAAAAACCCACGCAATGCGGAGGCACACGCCGCACTGGGCATGATTTACAACAAAAAAGACTTGTGTGACGATGCGCTTTCAGAGTTAAAAACTGCATTATCCATAAGACCAGACCTTTTTACTATTTATCAGGAAATGTATCTGGTTTACAAAAAGAAAGGCATGGAAGATGAGGCAAGAAGCGCCCTGGATTCTTACGAAAAGCTTAGAGGCGCCAAATAAGATTTGTTTTGTATAGTAAGCACAAAATTGCTAATATTTTGATATGAAAAAATATCTACAAATATTCCTTCCCGTATTTATTTTAGTCAGCATATTCCACGCCAGTACCCTCTTTGCCAGCAGAGATGACGATGCCAACAAATGTTACTTGGACGCATACAATATGTACAAATTGGGCAAACTTGATCAATCTCTGGAATTACTGAGGAAAGTTGTTGAAATTAATCCAGACCACGCCGAAGCGCATTTTGGCATGGGAAGCATCTACTTTCGGCAAAATATGTTTGATGACGCCGTTAAAGAATTTACTAAAGTCACCAAAATCAAACCTGAATATGTCGAGGCATATCAGCGGCTTTGGCTGGCATACAAAAAACTGGGCATGAACGACAGGGCAGAGGAGGAACTCTTAAAATACAAAAAATTGATTGAAGAACGCATGCAGTCCATGGGAGGCGGTTCAACTCAGGTCGCCAAACCTCCTCCTCCTCCAGAACGGGAAGCGCAAGCAGAAAAACCTAAAACGGAAGAATCAAGGGTAGTGGCGCCCCAACCTGCAGAAACAACGCCTCCAGCATCAACTACCCCTGAAACAAGCGTCGCAGAATCCAGACCACATGAAACAGAAATCCAGCAGGAAAAACCGATTGTTGCAAAACCATCAACTCCAATACAGGAAGAATATAAACCTCCTGTCGTCGAGCCACCGCCAAAACCGCCTGCCGTTGTAGAGACCGTACCTCTCAGGACAAAACCAGCGGAACCTCCGCCTGCACCACCTTCAGAAATGCAGTCCACCACAAAGCTTGATACAGGATATAAACCTCCATACATAAAGGTAGACAAAGATGATCCTACGTATCAAAACCTTTTTAAACCGTTTAAGAAAATGGGTTCGGGTTTATTTCGCAGTCCTTTAAAAATTAAAAAGAGCACTGAAGGATTGAAGAAATCATATCTCGGCAGGCTTACCAAAGGCTTTATTTACTACACTGTAGTTGTACAAATCTGGCTAGGCATCGTTACCTCTTTATGTCTATATTTCTTTAAAACCAAAAAATATTAAGACTTTTGGCTTTCCTGATGATATACTAGCGCCATTACAGACAACACATTTTCCTCAAAGCTCACAGGAAGGAGAGGTACCATAGTTTGAAATTCCTAAACATTTAATCAGGTTGGGATTTATTAGAAGATAAAACCCTGGAAATCCCTCGCGGGTTCAGCTGAACCCTGATTTTAATTTATTGCAAATGTTGGTATGGCAAAAGAAATGACGGACATTAAAACATTGGAGAAATCGCAGAAACCCGACAAAAAGAAGAAAGATTGGTGCCTGATTATCGCTATTACTGTATTTGGTATCTTATTACTGATACTACAATTTAGCAAACAACTAGGTATTCAAGGATTTCCGTAAGGTTGATTTAACTCCGCCCGTTGTTATCTGAACAAAGGCATCTCCTTCGATTCGGAAAGAAGCGTTGTGACAATCCGAGTTATGCTCTCCGTATCGTTTCCGATATAGCGTACTTTGTTTTCTCTGTCCAGCACGAACATCGTAGGAATGGCTTGCACGTGATATAAGGTTGGAAGTACGCCATTCCAGCGTTTTCCATCAAATATTTGAGGCCATTCCACTTCTTCCTGTTTCACAAAACCCCGCAAATCCTCAATATCATCATCGAGGCTTACGCCAATGAATTGCACCCCTTTATCCTTAAATTTATTGTACATTTTTTCCACGTTCGGAAATTCCTGCATACAGGGAACGCCCCACGTAGCCCAAAAATCAATGATAATAATGTTCCCCTTGTATTTTGAGAGGTCAACTGGCTTCCCATTAAAGTCTGCGACATTAAACGTAGGGGCTTCCATACCGATTCGCAACATTCCGCTCAATTCACTGCCAAAGGTATCGGCTGCCCTGGGTTCAATGAGTCTTAATTCCGCTACAGCCTCTTTCGCCTTTACAATGTCGCCCTTTCCTATAAGCGCCTTTGCCTTAAAATATAACGAACGCGCCATGAAGTTGGGATTGATTTCCTTCTGTGCTAAAACTTCACTAAAACATTTAATTGCCGCATCGTAATTATGCATCTCATTATGAACGGCACCTATATAAAATTTCGATTCTAAAGCCTCCTCAGTTCCTGCATATTTTTCAGCCAATGCGTTCAGTTCGCTTAGGAATTCTTCATAATGTTTTTTTGCATCGGCATATTTCATCTCTGTAAGGCTGCCTAAACTTCTTCTGATAATTTCTAACTGTTTAGCTGCGTTTGCGTCATTATTTAACGCCTCGACATCGTAAACATATCCTGTCCAAAGTAGAGAAGTAAACGCAATTACGGCTAAAACTACAACACCTGTCTTTTTCATGGTTAACAAACTCCTCGTTTACGTATAAAATGCCCCTTCTAACAACCAAATAGTATTTACTAAAACTAAACTTTTCACAATATTACCATACAGTATATTCCATATTCAAGAATCATTTCTTAACCGAATGGATTTCGCTGCCAGTTATGCAAATACACATGACAATATTTCTCAAATAACCTTCTTATTTTTCTTGCAAATTTAATGTGATTCCTTTAACCTGATATTGTTTACAGTCGGATATTGTTCTATTGTTTTTAAGGGTCTTTTGCCATGAAAAATCATATCATAACCTTTCTTAGTATTTCTTTAGCAACTTCTATATTAGGATGCGGCCGGGATAACCCCACATACACCAATGTAGGAATTATTTATAAATCAGACGGCATCGGTGGCGAAGCGCTTAAAACTACTCCTGATTATCAAAAGCCCGACATACAACAAGTCAACAACAGGTTGAAATTAATGAGCAAAAATGAACGATTCCAATTTGCGCTTGATTGCGGAAATCAAGGCAAGTACTCAGAGGCTCTAGCCGCATATAATATGATACTGGAAACCGATAAAAATTATCCCGACCTCTACTATTATCAAGGCTTGCTATATCGTGATATGGGTATGCTGGATGAGGCTATCTGTGCCTTTCAAACGGCTATTAATCAAAATCCAAATTCAGCAGAGGCACACTATAATCTTGGCTACGCATACAGATATAAGGGGTTGCATAATGAGGCTGTTGGCGAATACCGAAAATCACTGGAACTCATCCCAGAAAATAAAACGAAACAATTGGCTTATGTTCACTATAATCTTGGATTTTCCTGCTTTTCCAACGGAATGATTGACGACGCAATATCAGAATTCAATAAAGCGCTTGCCTATAAACCCAAAGACAAGGAAATACACCAAAAGCTCGGCATTGCTTACACAGCAAAAGGTTGGACGGATAAAGCCAAAGATGAGTTTTTGCTTTATAACGAATATGATAAAAAGCCAGTAAAGAAAATTCCATAATTTAATTAGGTTGGATTTTAAAAAGCAAAACCCAACGACTTTGCCTTTTTCTGTCACTTTTTCATGGATTCCCATTCCCCACTTTCGTGGGGACAAGTTTACCCCTGTGAAAACAGGGGTGGGAATGACAAAGAGGGTGCTTTGAAATTCCCATACATTAAATTGATTATGACACAGATTTCCGCAAATATACACATATTACAATCTTATCCTTTATTTTTAAAGCCGTATAATCCGTGCTAATCCGCATCCAATTGAAAATTACAGGAGAAAATACATGAGAGATTTCAAAAACAGGCTTGATTTATTAGAAATAGATTTAAAAAAACTAGAAAAGAAGATAAGGGCGGAAGGCTCTTATGGCTCTGAAGAGGATTGGCATCATGTATTACACAGGGTAAGAAAAATTGAGGAGTTTGCCATAGCACAATTAGCAATTAAGAAATATTTAGAAGAATCTAAATCCTGCAATAGCACACAGATGAACGCTGACAAACGCAGATAAAACAGACACTTACACTTTATAAAGATTCACCTGAGAGATATTGCAACATCTGAGGTAAATCAGTGCAAATCTGCGTAAATCAGCGTCCAAATGCATTTTTTAGATTTCATATACACATGTATTTATGGGGCAAAAATATTTATCATGCGTCTTAGTCCTACCTGGAGTTTTTTTGCACTTTCATCTTAATTCATACAAGATGGCTAGCGTATGTTTATAAACAAAAAAGAGATTATTCTCAACATCAACAAGATTATCTTTTCCAGCTTGGACATACGTGAAGTATATCAAACCATGAGTAAAGAACTTTCAAAGGTAATTGATTTTGACAGGTTGAGTGTCACTCTTATCACAGAAAATAATGATTTATACGAGAACTTTGTGCTGTCAAAAGATTATGAATATACCGCCCTTAAAGAAGGAGTTCT
This sequence comes from Planctomycetota bacterium, assembly GCA_023261445.1. Classification (GTDB taxonomy): domain Bacteria; phylum Planctomycetota; class Brocadiia; order Brocadiales; family Brocadiaceae; genus 2-12-FULL-39-13. The sequence continues at coordinate 26,381 of JAHFOX010000006.1, read as the reverse complement.
GTATCCGATGGAAGGAAGTATGATGAAAAGGGTGATACAGTTCCGTCAGCCAGTAGTAGTGGAAGACACATCTAAAGGCAGGTTTTTTACAGACACCGTACTATATAAAGAAGGTATCCAATCAAGATTAGGTTTTCCACTTGAGTATAAGGACCGTGTGATAGGAAGTGTAAATTTTGGAAGTAAGCGAAAAGATTACTACACAAAAAAACATATTGATTTTTTTGCGCAAATCGCCTCCCAACTAGCCATGTCAATTGAGAATACACGGCTCTTTAACAGAATTAAGGAGGCGGAAGAAAAATATAGGACTGTCATAGAAAGTTCCCCGGACATTATCTTTGAATGTGCAAAAGATGGAAAATTTTTACTGATGAGCCCTTCTGTTGAAAAGATGACAGGTTGTCCTGTAAATCAATTTTATGATAATCGCGGCTACGGGCTTTCTTTATGTCATGCGGATGACCGGGAGAGAGTACAGCACGAAATATTTCAGATATTAAACGGCAAAAACAGTAATTTAATGGACATGGAATTTCGAATTACTCATAAGCAAGGGCAAGTTATCTGGCTGTCTCTGGAGATAATTCCAATCAAAGAGTGTGACGAAATAGTTGGTATAGAAGGATTTTGCCGTGACATTACGGAAAGAAAAAAACTGGACGAGCTGAAGGACGGCTTGATTCGTGACGTTACGCATGAATTGAAGACGCCTGTCGCAAAAATAGAAATGGCTATTGATATGTTTGAGCGTTCCATTACGACTGGAAATATTAATACGCTGGGAAAGGGTTCTCAGATTCATGAAATTCTCCGAAACAATATCAATCGGCTAAAAAATACTGTTAAAAACATCCTTGATATATCCAAATTAGAATCCGGGATGGAACCGTTAAAACTACACGATATTTCACTCATCGAATTAATAACACAGATTGTCAGTGAACTCGGGAATACGGCAAATACAAAAAACTTAACCCTTACGTCCCATCTGTCTGCTAATCTTCCAATTATCAAGGCAGATCGGTATAAAATATATCATTTGATAACACATCTGATAGACAATGCCATAAAGTTTACTGAACAGGGGAAAATTGATATTATAGCCAGTGTACTGCCAGATGCGGTTCAGGTAACGATTGAAGATACAGGCAGGGGATTGGATGAAAAGACAAAAGAGCGTGTGTTTGAGAAGTTTTATAAGGAAACACCTTCGACTTTTGGCGCAGGAATTGGTCTCGCAATATGCAAAAATATTGTACAATTGCATAAAGGGAAGATATGGGTAGAATCTGAAGGCAAGGGTAAAGGAAGCCGTTTTAAATTTACACTGCCTATGACTGCGGATAACAAGTAAAAATATAATAATCTTTTCAAAGGAGTTGAATGGAAATGAAAGAATTATTAATCGTAGAGGATGATTTGGAAATGCAGGAATTTTATAAGGACATGCTGCAGGGAGAACAATTTACAGTCACACTCGCTTCGAACGGAGAAGAAGGCATCAAAAAGATAAAAGAAAAAAAATACGACATAGTAATATTGGATATCTTGATGGAAGGAATGACGGGGGATAGACTCTTTGCCTTATTAAGAAGGGACAGCCAATACAAGGAAGTGCCTGTTATCATGGCTTCTGCATTAGATGAAAAAACTTATCAATGTTTTCAGGCGCTTGGAAACGTCTCATTTTTAGAAAAACCGTTTAATAAAGAAAAACTTTTAGATGAGATAACCAAGAGACTCGAAGGCAATAAGTAAATTTTGATAGGGGTTGTACAAAAAGGTCTATGCATACACCCCGTAAGGGCAATTCATGAATTGCCTCTACCGGGTGTATGCAGAAATTGATTTTTGTAACTTTTTAGACAGCCACACACACTATTCCGCCTCTTTTTTAAGTTTTTCAACCATTTCTTTAATAACCTTCGATGCTAATTCTATTTCGTCGTTGTATGACGCACTTTCATTTGCTTCAATAGACCACAAAATCCTTCCACTCTTTGTGTCAATACATTCCGCCGTAAAAGATACATGACCACGCTCATAAACAGGCATATTCATTAATCCAAATTTATATATTTTCCCAATGACTACAGCATCCACATTTAATATCCTTCTAACTGCGGCGTAATCCCTCAGTTTAACCAGCTCAGACTCTTTAGCGCCACAAACACTTACCCTATCCTTAATCGTTGAACGGCTTAAAACGCTAAATTTACCCCATCTTAAAAACTCATTTGTCATCATATCTGCAAGCGTCCCACCGGCGTCTGGATTTTTGATTGCTTTTACAAAAACACCCCTTACCTCATTCCCGCGGACAGCTTCGTCATCAAAACGCATCACGGCAAGGGTTTTAATATTACTGTAATAGCTATCCGACTCTATGTTTATTGTGCTTACAGAAATTGTCTTGCATCCAGTAATACATAATATAAATAATAACACACATAATATATTCCGACTGTTCATAAGCACTCCTGGAAAAAATCTTTATTCATAAGTTCTAGTCCTCTTTTTTGCCTAAAGGCATATAAGAATATAGTCAACCACTTCTTTTTGCCATACAAAAAGCCTTTAATTTATCAACTGAAAGCGTGTTGATTACGTCCTTTGCCTCAAGCCATCCTCTGCGCGCAATTCCAACTCCCAATTCCATCATCCACATTTGATCCAGATGATGGGCATCTGTACTGATTGCAATCTTAACACCTGTCTCTTTTGCCTTTTTGCAATAAATGTCATTCAAATCGAGTCGGTCATAATAACAATTAATCTCAAGCGCCGTGCCTGTTTCTGCACATGCCTCCATGGCCTTATCCAGATCAATCTCATATCCCTCACGCTTACTGATTAAACGACCTGTTGGATGTGCAATTATATTTACGTAAGGATTACGGATAGCGGCAAGCATTCGCTCCGTAATTTTTCCCTTTTCCTGTTTAAACCCGCTATGAATGGAAGCAATAACAATGTCTAGTTTTTTTAATAATGTATCAGGAAAATCCAGCGATCCATCCGCCTTAATATCCACTTCAGTCGCCTTAAGCAATGCGAACCCATTAAATGCTTCATTAAGTTTGTCTATTTCTTCAATCTCTTCAAGCAGTTCATCGTCCTTCAGTCCACCAGCTACATGCAGCGACTTTGAGTGGTCTGAGACTGCAAGGTATTTGTATCCCATCTTAATAGCATGTCCTGCCATCTCTTCAAAAGTAGGCGTGCCGTCACTCCAATTAGAGTGATTGTGGAGGTCTCCTTTTATATCTGAAATTTTGATGAGTTTGGGCAGTTTCCCTTCCTGCGATGCCTCTATTTCTCCCCTATTTTCGCGTAACTCAGGCGGTATCCAATCCATCTCCAATGCCTTGTAAATTTCTTCTTCTATGCGTCCTCCAATCTTTTTTTCTCCTTTAAAAATGCCGTATTCGCTAATCTTCAGCCCTTTCCTTTTAGCGATCTCACGAAGGCGAATATTGTGTTCTTTAGAACCTGTAAAATACTGCAATGCCGCGCCAAATTCACCTTCAAGAACCACGCGCAAGTCCACCTGCACACCCTCTTCCATCCTCACGCTTCCCTTGGTATCACCTGCCGCTAATATTTGTGTTACACCTTTCATATTTACAAAGGATTTTACAATCTCCGCACCATCGGTACCGGAGGCGAGTATATCCACGTCTCCAACCGTTTCTTTCATTCTGCGCAATGAACCCGCCGCCTGAATGTCCTTAATCCGTGGATTATGCCTTAGTTCTTCTATAATTCTCTTTGCAACTGGATATGCCATCCCAATAGATATGCGCTGCTGGCTCGTCTTAAATAGCTCAATCCCTTTAATAATGTTTTCAACCTTTTTGTCTCCAATCCCAAACAATCCTTTCAATTTGCCTTCTTGTAATGCCTTTTCAAGATCGTTCAAACCAACAATGCCCAATTCTTTATTTAACATTGCAACGGTCTTTGGGCCTAAACCCGGTATCTTCATGAGAGTCACTGTCTCTTCAGAAACCCCCTTCATTACCTCTTCATACTTGGACATCTTACCTGTGTTAATATATTCAATAATCTTTTCAGCCGTACCTTCACCAATACCGGGAATGTCAGTTAACTTCCCTCCCCTTGCAAGCACCTCTACATCTTCGGTCAAATCGCTGATTATCCGAGCCGCCTTGCGGTAAGAATTAATACGGAAGGTATTTTCACCCTTGAGTTCCAATACATTGGCAATCCGTTCAAATAATGCTGCAATTTCATGATTTTTCATTTCTAAACCCTCACAAACAGGGATTAATTTTCCGTGGACTTGCGGATTATACCAATAGCCGTTGAACACTTCAAATTTTATTTATTGACAGAAACAGGACCTTTTTCGCATAATTTAAAAAATCAACCACAGAGAGCGCAGAGAAAAACGATACTGGACGGAGAACGGGCTTTTATCATAAAAATAAAACTGGAGAGATCAAGAAATGGGAGAACAAGTACTTGGTATTATCGGTGGTAGTGGTCTTTATAACATAGAAGGAATTAAGGATGTAAAAGCTGTATCAATTGATACACCATTTGGAAAACCTTCCGATAGTTTTATGGTTGGAACACTGGAAGGTCGTAAGGTGGTATTTCTGCCGCGGCACGGCAGGGGTCATACGATTTTACCGTCAGAACTCAACTTCAGGGCAAATATTTACGGAATGAAAAAGCTGGGGGTGGAACACATCATTGCCGTCAGCGCAGTTGGCAGTATGAAGGAAGAAATCAAACCCTTAGATATTGTTATTCCAGACCAGTTTTTTGACAGGACACGCGGCAGAATAAGCACTTTCTTTGGAGAAGGCATTGTAGGTCATGTAAGTTTTGCAGATCCTATATGCGGTGTATTAGCCGATACTCTATTTAATACCACCAAATCGTTAGGTGTGCGTGTGCACAAGGGCGGTACATACCTTTGCATGGAAGGTCCTCTGTTCTCCACCCGTGCTGAATCAAATGTGTACAGGCAGTGGGGAGTCAGCGTTATTGGCATGACCAATCTTCAGGAAGCCAAGCTTGCGCGAGAAGCGGAAATATGTTACAGCACACTTGCAATGGCTACCGATTATGATTGCTGGCATGTGAGCGAGGAGGCAGTAACACTAGAAATGATTATTAGTAATTTGAATAAAAACGCCGAGACAGCAAAACGTATTCTTAAGGCAGCGATACCAAAAATCGAGCAGAAAAGAACATGTGCTTGTGTAACAGCCGCGCAAAACGCCATCGTAACGCAAAAAGACCTGATTCCCGAAAACACTAAAAAGAAGCTGGATGTGATATTTGGGAAGTATATAAGATAATGTTATAGATTATTTAAGCATAATTCCTGCCCCAAATCTTCCGGTTTCCTTTCTGTGATAACGGTATGAGAAAAAAGTAGTATAGTTACAACACGTGCATATCTCGGCAACTTCTACATTCTCGGCTGGAATACCCATTTGTAAAAGCTGTAATTTATTTGCTTCCCACAAATCAAAATAACACTTACCATCTGAAGCCTCTCTGATATATCCACCTTTGTTGTGAAAAGACTTATCAATCCGGGCAACGACTTCCGCACCAACCTCACAGCAACAAGGACCGATAGAAGGACCAATACCCACTAAAATATTTTCAGGCAAACAATTGAATTCTTTCTCCATAACCACTACAGTGTTTTGAGCCACAGTCTTAATAGTCCCTTTCCATCCTGCGTGAGCAACTCCAATTACTTTTTCCTTTACATCAAAGAATAAAAGAGGAACACAATCCGCCTGAAGAACCATAAGACAAACATCGGGAATATTCGTTACCATAGCGTCCGTTGCGTTTATTGCCGTATCATAATCAAATGCACCGTTTCCCACAAAGTCTTCTGTAACAATTTTCACATTACTGTCGTGAATCTGTCTGGCTGTGGTAAAATTATGCAAAGGAATGTTTAGCGACTTGGCAAGCCGCTTGCGATTCGCGAGTACAATATCAGGTTTGTCTCCAACATGGAATCCTAAGTTTAAAGAATCATAAGGCGGCGCACTAAAGCCTCCAATTCTGGTGGATACGAAATGACAAATTTCCTTATATTTCGATAGATTTTGAAAAAACCACAATAATAATGAGCCGTCATATTTTTCAATCATAGTCTATTTTTGAAATCATTATAAAAAATAAGGGCGTTGAAACCAGAAAGATTCAACGCCCTTTTTACTATTACTATTAAATGTTAATCGTTAAGCACTAGACGGCCTTATCTCCTCTTTCGCCTGTACGGATACGGAGTACATCGTCAATGGTCGAAACAAATATCTTTCCATCACCAATGCTCCCTGTCTGCGATTCCTTTGTAATGCATTGAACGATCTTTTCCACATCACGGTCAGAAACAACCAGTTCTATCTTTACCTTTGACAGTAAATCAATCCTGAATGTTCTCCCGCGCCACTGCTCAGTTATTCCTCGTTGTGCGCCATGTCCCTTGACGTCGGTCACGGTCATACCGGGATAACCTAGTTCTTCCAGTGCATCCTTCACAATGGTTAGCCGCTCTGGTCTTACGATTGCCTCAATTTTTTTCATTTACAAACCTCCTTCATAATTAAAATGCCCTAATTCCTAATCAAAACCAATGAATGGGCAATTTTATATTTCATAGGTATCTCACAATGGGTAATTAAGCCTGTTCGGTTTCGTAATAATGATAAGCAATTTCCTTATGCTGGGAAATATCCATACCGGCAATTTCCTCTGCCTCGCTTGGCCTTAATCCAACTGTTGCATTTACAAACCAGGCCAGAAGTGAGGTAATTCCAAAGGCCCATCCCCATGAGGATAATATGGCTATCCATTGTTTTACCAACTGCATATAATTCCCATAGATTGCACCATCAGCACCGGCTGGATTGACAGCAGTACTACAAAAGATACCCGTTGCAAAGGCACCCCAGGTTCCACCCATAGCATGTACCCCAACAGCATCCAGGGCATCATCATAACCAAAGGCTTTTTTCATCTTTGTTACTGAATAGAAGCAAACCAGCCCTGCACCAACACCTACCGCAATTGACGCCATAGGTCCTACAAAACCCGAGGCAGGCGTAATGGCAACCAAACCTGCTACTGCACCAGAACAAGCGCCGAATACTGTTGGTTTCTTGTAGTGAATCCATTCCAGAACATTCCAAGTAAATGCGGCACAAGCTGTAGCCGTATTGGTAACTACAAATGCACTTGCGGCGAGACCATTGGCAGCTACTGCACTGCCAGCGTTAAAGCCGAACCAGCCGAACCACAATAATGCAGCTCCCAACATTATGAAAGGTACATTGTGCGGAGGCTTTACCTCGTTTGGATACCCTTTGCGTTTTCCTATAAACAAACACACCGCAAGACCAGAGGCACCAGAGGTAATGTGAACGACTGTTCCACCGGCAAAATCTAATGAACCTAACTTATACAGCCAACCATCTGCTGCCCACACCCAATGTGCTATGGGGTCGTAAACTCCACTAATCCATAAGACTAACAAAAGCAAAAATCCATTAAATTTAATCCGTTCTGCAAACGATCCTGTCATAAGTGCGGGGGTAATAACAGCAAACATGCATTGAAATATCATAAAGGATAGGTGAGGAACAGTAGTAGCGTAAAGGTCGCTAGGAGCCTGTCCAACAGCACCCAACCCCAAAGCACACCATTGAAGACCGCCAATAAACCCGCATCCAGTCCCAAATGCTAAGCTATAACCCCAGAGCACCCACTGTATACTTACAATGCAAATAACAATAAAGCTTAACCATATGGTGTTTGACATGTTCTTTGCCCTTACCATACCCCCATAAAACAGGGCAAGGCCAGGTGTCATAATTAAAACCAACGCTGACGATGCAAGCAACCATGCATTATCCCCTGTATCAATCTTGGGTGCATCGCCTGCCATCGCACTTGATGCAAACAGCGCTAACATCGACAATACAAACAACGATGAAACGCCTAAATAGACTCCTTTTCTCATTTCCCTCTCCTTATAAAATTAAGATTAACCACCTTCTTACCTCAAAGCTGCATGCAAATTAACACTACTAAACAGACTGCTTTCACCACTAATGAAACAACAACTTCTAAACCGAACTATGTCATTCAACCACCTCCCCTCTAGAGAAGTTTTATGAGGTAAACCTTCGAACTTAAGATTAATTCAATAGGCTTCAGGATGTTGAGTCGCTAAATACAACTAATTTTCACATGGTTTAAGCTTTATCTCCCACAAATAGCCAGCCAAACTATCCATATCTGTTTGCAGAAAGAGGGATGGCTCCTTTTCTTTAAGTCTATCAACTATACTCTTGCATCTGCGTTTTGAATACAATAGAGAAACATCTGTTATCTTTGACGGATTATGACAAGGCACACAATTATTCATGTACACGCCTTCCGTAAAGTCAACTACGTCCTTTTCACCAATTTGTTTTAATGACTTGAACTCTGCAAGCTTTCCTTTATCAATTTCACCTTTCTGATATTTTTTAAATAAATCAATTATTTTCTGTTCATCTTCCGTAAATCTTTCTTCTCTTTCCATCTGCATTCTGTTAAATGCGTGAAGGATATCTTCCTCAACCCATTTTTTATGGGAAAATATGTATTCCAGTATGTGACACTGACCACACTTCTTGCCCAGTGTTATTTCCATACTTTCCTCGGAATGTATTATTGATTTTGGAATTGCCTGATCGTCTCTATTCATTGAAATCAACAATTTGGCATCGGTTGGCGAGCTTGCTATCTTCACACCTTCAGCCAAAGCAATGTAAGACATAAACCCTAAGAAACTTTTTACCCTGCCAATTTCAATTTCTGCGTTATCCCTGTAATAAAAAATACGATTACTTGCATCGTCATAAACTATTTCTTTAGGCATTAAATAAGATAACTCTCTGTATCTCTTATGATTCGAAATGTTCCTTGCGCCTTCGTCAAGCACCAATTGGATGTATACACGGGCATCTTTTATGATTAACGATTCCTTGCGTACGATGCTGTCTTTAATACCTTTTTCATTTCCACTATTTTCCAAAATTCCATTGACCACATAGTTCTGAGCGGATGCCGAGAAAGATAATAGTCCATTAATAATAAAAGCTATTAGAAAATAAATGTGAAATTTGCAGTTAAACATTAATGCTCTTGTGCTCCACACTCTAAATATAACGAACTACGAAGTATGAATATTAACTAACCTTATTTAGCGGTATTCCAAATCAAATACACACAAAGCTCGGCATTATTAAAAAAACATTAAAGTTCATTTTTACCAGCAATTAAGTGGGAAAGACATATTGCTGTTACTGGTTGTTTACGAGACACAGATTAACAAAATTTCAGAATAAATCAAGAATTAAATATTCTTAAATACTCTAGCAGAATATATGCCTATAGAATTACTAAATAACAAATAATTATATAACACACTGTAGAAATATATGTTACAACTTATTTTAAATTTATTAATAACGCTTTGCACGCCTTTTGCTGACTACAAAAATTGGTTTATTTAGACCAAAATATATCAGTTTTTGTAAAAGCAAAACTAAGTATTAAGTAGTTAGAACGAAAAACAACTTGAAACAAAAAGAATAGAAGAAAGCAGAAAAACCTGATTACTAGACGCGCCAAAGACTGAACTATAGCTAACTACAACCTTTTTACATTAAACTTGGGTTGAAGAACGTTTAATCTTTGTAATATTTTGAAAGGATTATTTTGTAAAGGTTATTATATTATTTTCAATTAATTTTTATTTATAGGCCTGGATAACAGCTTGTTCCATGTTCGTAACCATCTATACCAGAACGTTCTATGTTAACAGGCACCCTAAGCCCATATAACCGTTTCATGAGGAAGAAAAATAAGAAGCCCGCTGCGAAGCACCACGCTATCAATGTAACGCAAGCAATAAATTGGGCAAGCAATTGCCATCCAGAGCCAGTAATTAAACCTTTTACACCGCCATAAGTACCATCAGCAAATATTCCAACCGAAAGCAAACCCCAAAGCCCATTTGCACCATGAACAGAAATCGCACCTATGGGGTCATCAATTTTTAATTTGCACTCTATAAAATACAGAGAAACTCTTGTGATTAAGCTTGCGACAATCCCAATCACAATCGCTGCCCAATGCGGCACATACGCCCCGGATGCCGTAATTGCAACACAACCTGCTAATGCTCCATTACAAGCCATAATAACATCAGACTTCTTCGTCATAAAATATGACACATAGAGAAGGGTTATGGCGCCTACTGCCGCAGACAAAAAGGTATTTACCGCAATAATGGATACACGAAGTTCTGTAACTGCACGCGTACTACCCGCATTAAAACCAAACCACCCAAAGATTAAGATAAGTGTTCCGATTACGATATAGGTCAAATTATGACCGTGAATTACATTGGGACTGCCGTCAGGATTGTATTTCCCATATCTTGGCCCTACCATCCATGCAGCAATAAACGCAACTAAACCACCCACGCCATGAACTACGCCTGAACCGGCGAAATCCCTCGCTCCTACCCCGAATGGCAGCATCTCCAACCATCCCTTACCCCACATCCAGTGTCCAAAAACAGGGTAAAGCACACCGCACAAAAAAACACTATAAATTACATGTGTGTGGAACTTAAACCTTTCCGTTACAGCACCTGTGACAATTATACAAGCAGTGGCAGCAAACATCACTTGAAACATCCAAAGAACCGCTGTAGATACATCGTAGGAATCCCCTGTTAGCAAGAATCCGCTGTAACCAATAAAATGATTCCCGGATGAGAGTCCCGGGGCTAGTTTTGAACCTCCAAACATAAAGGCAAAACCAAACAACCAAAAAATAAATGCACCCACGCAAAAAACCATAAAGCTCATAGCTAGATAATTGAGCGTATTTTTCTTTTGAACAAAACCTGCGCCAAGGAAAGTAAACCCTGCTTGCATGTTAAAAACCAAAAAGGCGCTTAATAACGTCCATGCAAAGTTTACTGAAAATTTTAATCCCTGTATGCTGTCAGAATAAGTATTACCGCCACTGGGATCACCGGCAAATATATCTCTCACTAAAGAAAGAAATAATCCGCCAAATAAAATAAGAAAAACTGTATATTTCTTCGAAACCGATATAGGCATGTAAGTTTATCCCTGGACACTTTGAACAGAAAATTACTTTTGTAGTCCTTTAATTGTCAAATGACCATTGGAAATTCTAAAACTTACAGAGGTTGTCCCACTTTAGCAGGACAACCCCCATAAAAATAGCTTACCACAAAAAAACTAGATAGCTGCTTCACCAGACTCTTTTGTGCGAATACGATAAACATTTTCTACATTAAAAATGAATATCTTTCCATCGCCTATGCTGCCTGTCTGGGATTCATTAATGATAGTGTTAACGATCTTTTCCACATCAGAATCCTTGACTGTAATTTCAACTTTGATCTTAGACAATAGGTCTACCCGATACCTTCTCCCACGCCACACCTCACTAATGCCTTTTTGACTACCATGCCCTTTTACCTCCGTGACGGTCATTCCCGGATAACCCAGTTCCGTCAAGGCATCTCTGACAATGTTAAACTTCTCCGGCCTAATTATTGCTTCAATCTTTTTCATGAACAACCTCCATCCATTGAATACTGTCTAATTACATTAAATCACTATGAGGTCTATTACCTCTTTTTCTCCGTCTTAAGCCTTGCATATACCCACCGACCAAGTTTATCTGAATAGATCTTTTCACGTCCGGCATCTTTACTCATTGCTTCTTCGAGTAATGACAACTGTTCTCTTTCCTGATTCAAATCAATCATCGCTTCTCCACCCGAGGCGATATATCCCTCTTCGACAGGATAGCATGGAGAACCATGAATATGTGTATCTATACCATCAGATTCTACAAGATCAGACACTCTTATGCCAATTGTACTCTTCATTATAAAGAATACAGCAACACCCCAAGCAAATGCCCATCCTATTGCTACTGACGTTCCAATAACCTGAGCAAGCAATTGCCATCCCGATCCTGTAATTAAACCACTTACGCCGCCATATGTGCCATCCGCAAAGATACCAACAGCAAGCATTCCCCATATACCGTTTGCCGCGTGTACAGCCACAGCACCGAGCGGGTCGTCAACTTTCATCTTGACTTCAACCAGCCATACAGCGCCTCTCATTATCAAACCAGAAAGCAACCCAATTACGGCGGCAGCCCATGGCGCCACATAGGCACAAGGTGCAGTAATTGCCACTAAGCCCGCCAATGCACCGTTGCATATAAAAAGCAAGTCTACGTAACCTGTCATAGCCCATGTTAAAAACAGCATAATGGAAGCGCCTGCAGCAGCGGCAATAAATGTGTTGCTTGCAACCACAGACATGCGTAAATCTGTCGCGGCGAGGGTACTGCCAGCGTTAAAACCAAACCAGCCAAAGGCAAGTATAAAGGTGCCTATTACAACATACACAAGGTTATGACCTGGGATTGCGTTGGGCGTACCATCGGGATTATATTTTCCTTTTCTTGGTCCTAATACCCACGCTCCAACAAATGCCATAATTCCACCGACCGTATGAACGCAGGCACAACCCGCAAAGTCTTTTACCCCTGCACCAAATGGAAGCGTGCTTAACCAGCCACCACCCCATACCCAATGTCCATATATCGGATAAATCAAACCACACATAAGACAACTATATATGATATATGGTACAAACTTCATCCTTTCCGCTACTGCACCTGCAATAATAGAAACGGTTTTTGTGGCAAATACCATCTGGAAGAGCCAGAACATAATTGTCTGAACATCATACGACCTGCCGCTCAGAAAAAATCCATCCCATCCTATAAATGAGTTGCCAAAATCAAGTCCCGGCACTAGCTTGGAACCGCCAAACATCAAGGCAAATCCAAAGAGATAAAAAACTATTGCTCCTAGTGTAGAATCAATGAAACAATGCGCCATGTAACCAAGCATATTCTTTTGTCTCAAAAATCCGCCCAAAAATGCGAACCCAGCCTGCATGCTAAATACCAAGAAAGCGCCTAGCAATGTCCACGTAAAATTAATTGCGTATTTTAATCCAATAATGCTATCTGAATACGTTGCGGCGCCGTTTGGATCGCCTGCTTCAACAATTCCCAAGCCTAACACAGAAATTCCCAAGGTTATTAATAATAACCACACACTGATTTTCATTTTATTAATTTTATTAGAAACACATTTCATAAATCCACCCCCTCTCAATGGCAAAATATTACCTCTTATGCAAATTAATTACAATAATTAAATAATTTTTTTGTATGTATCTTTCAGCACCTCCTCTCAGGTATAGAACTTTTTGTAAAATGTAGAAAAAATGCGCGTTTTCACTAAACCATATAGGATAAATTTTTTGGTAAAATTGTTCGTAAAGTCGCAATTATTATTCCGAGATTAAGTCACTAATGTACCATCAATTGTTTTCCAATATGCAATATTGTACATACGATACCCAAGAAGATACAGCTTATTTTTACACGTATATTCTTTGTTGCATATGTTAGATATTTCAGAAATTGGCATAGCCCATAATCTAGTAGCATTTACCCCATTTTTCTCTCACAACTTATTTAGAAAACATCCGTTATGCTATTTTTTCAATTAAAAGCCTGAGTACCACATTAGTCTATTTCAGCTACAGCAAATGTCTTCTTGCGTTTTTTTGCGTCTTAGTATCGTTAAAATTTTAAAATCCTTGTTTTATCTTGATATTGCGTTATAATCTCGAAAATTTACAAATCTTGATAAAGACATAAAATTTATCATGTACAGGATTAATAAATACCATTTTAGCGATTTTAAGTGTCAGGCAAGTTTACATAAATCTAACTACGCAGTTTTAATTAACACGGCTGAAAAGGGGATAAAATACTCACCTGATTTTGACTTCTCTGAAGAGTATTATATATTGAAAGAACTCAGCCATGGTCAAATACCGGCAGCCTACGATTTTGGGCAAGGAGAATTATTCAGGGATGAAAAATTTCTAATCAAGCAAAATTTTATCGTGCTACAACATATTAGCGGATATGACCTTATTGAGTATTTTGAAAAGAAAGCCGTTGAAAGTGTTGAAATTATTGAGGAAGCTGTTAAATTATTTATTAACATATGTGACCCCTTGCAGTATCTTCACAGTAAGAACTATGTTCATTGCGATTTGAAACCCGGTCATTTAATTCTTAATCAAAAAACAGGGTTGGTACACATTATTGACTTTGAACTATCTATTAAACGGGGGGGAATCATTAAGGGAATCAGCAAAGAGTATGCATCGCCAGAACAGTTGCAGATGCTTACGTATCTAAAGGACCGTCCCAGAAAGGTTCACTATGAGGATATTTCTTCTACAATTAGAATAGACGGCAGAACAGACCTTTATTCCATAGGTCTTATACTGTATCAAATTCTAACAAAAAAATTATGGCAAACAGAAAAGATTTTACCCTGTCAGATAAATAATCGCATACCTCGTAAATTAGAAGAAATAATAAAAGAACTCTTAGGGGCAAATGTTTCTAACAGAATCTCATCCGCAGACGAATTAAAAAAAGCTTTATGTAATGTTTGAATAGTATAAACCATTGTAAACTTATAGGAAGCCCGTGAGAAACATTATTCTATCTGACATACATGGCAATGTTGACGCTTTAATTGCGGTAATTAAAGAAATCGCCGAAAAAGAAGACGGTATTGACAGATTATTAATCGCTGGCGATATCGTCGGATATGGCGCATCACCTAATGAGTGTTGCGACATTGTGCGCTTTTTAATACACGGCAAGAAAAAAGTGCCTATGGAGAACATCCAGAAAATCTTGTCTCAGCCGTATTTTGATACTTCACAAGTTAATAATTTGCTTAATGCTGTTCTATCATTAGAAAAGAAAGGCATTGCCATAGGTGGAAATCATGATAAAGAAGCCTCAGGCGAATCATCACTCACCACTGAAATGAGTCCTATCGCACGAACTGCAATAGACTGGACTAAAGGAGTGTTGACAAAAGAGAATCTTAAATTTTTGAAACACCTTTCGTTAAGAATAAGATTTGGCAAGGAAGGGTTTGAAATCGTTCACAGTACACCTGCATATCCACAAGGATATGATTATGTCAAGAATGCAAGCGCACTCAAATATACAACTCTAAGGTCAAAAGTAACATTCGGAGGTCATACGCACCGTCCTGCTGCTTATATTTACACACAGGAAACCAGAACAGTAAGTGCCTCAGTTCTAATCCCAGCGGATAATTTCGATATGAGACTCATGCTAGTTGAAAAGGAGTCAACAAATAAAATAGAAACTTTCGATATTGACCCACGGGATGGATGGAAATATTATGTCAATGTGGGTTCGGTAGGACAACCAAGGGACGGAAACCCTCACGCATGCTATGTGGTGTTTGATTCTGCCTCAAAACATCTATGTTTCAAACGCGTGCCCTACTGTGCAGAATTAGCATCAATAAGGATAATAGAGGCAAAGTTACCAAATGAACTGGCACAAAGAATATTAAAAGGCTCTTAAATAGAATTCTTATCAAAAATAAACGTCCCGCTCTTTCCGCCAGATTTCTTCACAAGATGAATATCACTTATCACCATTTCCTTATCTACAGATTTACACATATCGTATATTGTAATCGCGCATACACTCGCAGCATTAATAGCTTCCATTTCTACCCCTGTTTTCCCAGTAACACGAACCTCTGAAAATATCTCAATCGTATCCACAGAATTATTTTTATAATCAATTTTTACACTCGTTAAATTCAACGGATGGCACATTGGAATAATGGCAAAAGTCTGCTTTGCCGCCATAATACCAGCTACTCGTGCCACCTCAAAAACATCACCTTTCTGTATCTTTTTATCCATAACGAGGCGGAAGGTATCTGGCTTCATGGTAATCTTTGCATGGGCGATAGCAATCCTATCTGTAATTTCTTTATTGCTAACATCCACCATGCGGGATGCCCCCTGTTCATCAAAATGAGTTAGTTGTGTCATTTGGGTAATACCTTCCTTTGATTTTTAATCGGCATATTCAATATTCACAAATTCTTCTTTATTTTCCGTTAGTATTCTCTTACAAAAATATAACGCAGAATCTAATATTATTTATTTACTATCCACCCACCTGGTGCATCACAACATGCCCTTTGCCAGAGTGCGCAGAAGGTTTCAGATTAGCAGCACGAATAAATGCATCTGTTAGAGCTTCTTCTGTAGGATTGTTTCTAAGGATGATTTTCAAATCAATTTCCCCTCCGGATAACAAGCAGGAACGCAGTTTTCCATCGGAGGTCAAGCGGAGACGGTTGCATAAATTGCAAAAAGGCTGACTTACAGCGGACACAAATCCCAGTGTCCCCATGGCTCCTTTAATCTTGTATAATTTCGCCGCACCGCTACCGAGTCGTGGGGGATAAATCGCTACTAGCTCATTGTTTTTCTCAATGATGTCTATAATATCTGCCGTAGGAATGAATTTGTCCTCGGAATCAAGGCTTTCTTTGTTCATTGCCATATACTCGATAAAACGCACCTCAATATCTCGTTCCAGTGTGAGTCTTGCAAACTCATCAAATTCGTCGTCATTAATTCCCTTCATGGCAACTACATTAATTTTTGTGTTTTTAAATCCCAGATGAATAATTTCTTCAATTCCATCCAGGACATCCTGTAATTTTCCGCCTCTTGTAATCTTTTCAAACTTGGAAGCATCCAGGCTGTCTAGGCTGATATTTAACCTAAACAAACCCGATTCCTTCAGCACCTTTGCATAGTTTTTCAGAAAAATGCCATTTGTAGTCACAGCCATATCTTCCACGCCTTGCACATTTCCAAGCATACGCAATAAACATTCGATATCCTTTCGCACAAGCGGCTCGCCACCCGTCAAACGGAAACTTCTGATTCCTAATTTGACAGTGTGTCGCACAACTGACACAATCTCCTCGTAGGTTAGAATATCCTTGTGCTGTGTAAGTTCCAATCCGCTTTCAGGCCTGCAATAAATGCACCGAAGATTGCATAACTCTGTTACGGATATTCGCAAACGATCTATTCTTCTAAAATATTTATCAATAATATTCATACATAAAACCTCTACGTATTTCCTGTATTATAACTCGTTTTAGGTATGATTTGGTATTCCTTCATTTTTCTCCATAAGGTTGTCGTGGAAATTCCAAGATTACTTGCAGCCTGCTTGCGATTCCCGGCATACTTACGCAGGGATTCAATAATTGTCTTTCGCTCCTGCTGTGCCAGAGCAGCCCGAATACCTCCCATCTCAGTCATGATATTAATGGTATCTACCGACTGTACGTTTTCTAATGCCAGGTCATCTACCGTAATATTACTGCCGTTTACAAGAGTAACAGCCCTCTCGACAACATTTTCCAGTTCTCTTACATTCCCTGGCCATGTGTAATTTAAAAGCAAAGCCATTGCGTCTCCCGATACTTCCGGCGGTTTCTTTTCCAGTTTATTCGAGTACACATTCACGAAATGGTTAGTTAAAACGTGGATGTCTTCTTTTCTTTCTCTTAATGGCGGTAAATGAATCCTGATAACATTAAGCCTGTAGAACAAGTCTTTCCTAAAAGACCCGTTTTTGGTGGCTTCATCAAGATCTTTGTTTGTTGCTACAATAATACGAACATCGAGGAAGGTAGGTTTATTATCTCCAATCCTTCGTATCTCACCGTTTTGCAAGAATCGCAGCAGTTTGACCTGACTTGAAAAAGATATCTCGCCAATCTCATCCAAAAACAATGTGCCGCCTTGCGCTTCCAAAAAAATACCTTTTTTGTCTTTTACTGCGCCGGTAAACGAGCCTATAGCATGTCCAAACAATTCGCTTTCCTGTAAACTTTCTGGTAATGCGCCGCAATTCACCACAACAAACGGCTTGTTATTTCTGCGGCTATTGTCATGGATGGCACGCGCAACTAATTCTTTCCCCGTTCCGCTCTCCCCGGTAATCAAAACCGTGCTTTCGCTGTTTGTAAGTTCCATAAGAATATTCAATACCCGCATCATAACCGGAGAATTGCCTATGACGCCTTCAAACTTATACTTTTCCTTTATTTCTTTCTGAAGGTCATTAACTTTATCAGACAGGCGTTTTTTCTCCAATGCACGTTCAATCACGGAAAGTATATCGGATAACTGAAAAGGTTTGGTAACATAATCATAAGCACCTTTTTTCATTGCCTGAATTGCACTATCAATCGTACCAAATGCGGTCATAACAATAACCTCGGTTGGCGGATTAATATGCTTTATTTGTGACAGCACTTCCAGACCATCCATATTTTCCATTTTAAGATCTACCACAACCAAATCATAGCAATTGTCTCTTTGTAAATTTATGGCTTTTTCCCCATTTTCAACACTATCTACGTAGTAACCTGCCCTCTTAAAAGCAATTGCCAGAGATTCACGCATGTTTTTTTGATCATCAACAACCAGAATATTAAACATAGCTTTTTGAGAATTTATATTGAAACTGGTTTCCCTTGTTTATTTTTTACCGGTAACCGAATCGTGAACGTAGTACCTTTGTTTTGTTCGCTTTTTACATCTATAACACCACCATGATTATCTACAATGCGATGTACTATAGGAAGCCCTAATCCTGTTCCTTTTGCTTTTTTTGTGGTAAAAAAGGGTTCAAATATCTTTTTCATAATTTCGGGTGGAATTCCACTGCCCGTGTCTATTACCGCAATCTCTATTGCATTATTATTGAACATTTTGGGCTTTCTGACATGGATGTAGATTTTTCCTCCTTCCGGCATGGCATCAATTGAGTTTGCTAATAAATTCCAAAAAACCTTTCTAATCCAATTTCGATCTAAATAAATCTTTGGAATGTTACTCTCATAAGCCTTTACAATCTTAATTTTTTCATTAAATCTTGCATCCTGTTCCATAAAAAATAATGTTTCATCAATGATTTCAACAATGTCACTCTTTACGAAATGATATTCCGCCGGATGCGCGAAGGTGAGAAAATTAGTAATAATACTATTTAGCCGTTCTGTTTCCTCAACCACCATTTCAAATAACTTTTGATCGTCGCCTTTTAACGATAAATCCCTTTTCAACATACCAACCGAATTTGATATGGCGCCCAGAGGATTCCTGATTTCGTGGGCGATAGAAGCCGCTAATTCTCCAATAGATGCCAAACGTTCAGAGCGGCGTATCTGTTCCTCAATTTTCTTTCTATCCGTTATGTCCCTTATAATACCTTCAACACCAATAATAATACCGTTCTTATTTTTAATCGGGTATGTATTTTGAGATAGCCAGATTTCTTTACCATTTTTACAGTAAACTCTATATTCCAAATCCTTTGAAACTTTCAATTCATCCTCTAGTATTCTTCGCAATGATTCCTTAACCATTTCTGCATCGTCTTTATGTATCATTTCAGTAGCAAGCGATGGCGTATCATAAAATTCCTGTGGGGAATATCCTGTTACTTTCTGCAATGCATTGTTAAGGAACAAATACCTCCCCGTCTTATCCATTCTGAATATTACATCTTCAATGTCTTCTATTAAATTCCTGTATTTTTCCTCGGATTCTTTGATTTTATCAAATAGGCGTGTATTGTCAATTGCAATAGCCAATTGTGGGGCTATTTTATTGACAAAATCAAACACTTGGCTTTCAGAAAAATTATTCACTTTTTTGCTTCCGAAGTTAACACTTCCAATAGTTTCACCTTTATATATCAAAGGGAATGCCACGCGTGACTTAATACCCTCTTTGAGTAAGATGGGGTCTGTAGAAAATGGCCCTGTGGATGTATCACTAACCATGTAAATTTCACCGTCCTCTACAACCTTTCCCGCCAAAGTCCCATATTTAGAATAATGCACGCCCTCATCTAGTCTGGAAACACCATAATCTTTCGAAAGAGCGAATATTGAAAATTCATTTCTTTTTTCATCAAGAAGCGCAACACTCATTCGATCAAAATCAATAACCTTATTAAGTTCTTCACAGAGAGACTTAAACACCTCACGAATATCTAATTTAGAAGCTAAAATCTTGTTGATGTTGTTCATTATATCCTTCTCTTGCTCAATCCTCTTCCTCTCTGTTAAATCTATAATAATCCCTTCATAGCCAATAACATTGTTTCGCTCGTCTCGCCTGAGATTGCTTGTCATTAGACACGGAACCTTTATGCCATCTTTCCGTTTCAAT
The DNA here is from genome assembly GCA_023261445.1 of Planctomycetota bacterium. Lineage (GTDB taxonomy): Bacteria > Planctomycetota > Brocadiia > Brocadiales > Brocadiaceae > 2-12-FULL-39-13. Next base: position 6,039 of record JAHFOX010000006.1, on the reverse strand, counting down.
TCTACCTCATAATCCTTAATAAACCCGTTTCTATACACCATTTCTCTAATCATTTTACCTTCTTCAGAATTGAAGAATAAATGCCGAGACAAGTTCAATTTTAAGATGTCATTTTTTGATTCGTATCCAAACAAATCAACGCCAGCCTGATTAATATCTATAAAATTACAATCCATATCACAAAAGAACACAACGTCTTTACTAGTCTCAAACAGACGCCTATATTTTTCCTCTGATATTCTTAATTTACGCGTTCTTTCTTCAACAATTTCTTCCAACTGGACAGTGTAATTATGAAGCTCCTGCTCCAGCAATTTTTGTTCAGTTATATCCCTCGTAATCATTACAAAGCCAATTGGATTCCCATTTGAAGACTGGCGCGTAGTAAATGTGCTATACCCAGTAAACTTTTCCCGATTTTTACGCATAAATTGCATTTCGTTTTTATACCTTCCTGTCGCCAGCGCCGCTTCGAGTATTTTTCTTACTTTACCTGATTCAATATCCGCTTTTGTATATAAAATACAAAGATTTGCCTTTTGAATTAGTTCCTCTGGCTCGTATCCGTACATCCTTTTCGCACCTTCATTGAATGCCAAAATATTTCCTTCAAGATCACTCGCAATAATTGAATGCTCTGTCGAACTGACCAGAATGCTGTTCAGAAAATTAGTTGTTTCTTGCAATTTCGATGTCTTTTCTTGAACCGATTCAGCCATTACATTAAACGCATCTCCCAGTTCCCGAACCTCATCCTGCGTTTTTACCACAACTCGTTGCGACAAATCTCCGCCAGACATTTTTCGTGTTGCCGTTGTCAATTTCATAATAGGAGTAGCAATCTTTTGACCAATCAAAAAGGCAAATGCAATTCCCGACACAGCCAAAACCACCCCGGCAATAGTCAGATACGATAGCACCCTTGCAAATGGATTCTTTAAATTATTCATTGCTAAGGACACCTCGTCGGCGCTAATTTCTGTGATAATGCCCCACTTAAGTTCTGGAATCCAATACCATGACCCCATTACTTTTTCTCCTGCATAGTTTGTATAGCCATTCATGTCATATCCATCAGTACCCTTTAGACAGGAAGATACACTTTTTACGAAATTCCTTGCTCTTGGCTCTACAACAGCCAATTCCAGCGCTGTTCTGCTTTTAATTAATCCTGTTTTTTTTAATTGATCAGCAAAATTAGACTCGGTAATCATCACGCCATGCTGGTTAATTATATAGATATCGTAACTATCCCCATATCGCACTTCTTGCATCTCGTTATTAAGAACGGCCAAATTCACCTCAAACATCATTACGCCAACTACGTGTCTATCTTCATTTCTTACAGGCACTGCAACATACATAACAGGCAATTTTTCAGACCTGTTACCGAATTCATCTGAATCATAAAAAACTGAAGAGACAATATCAGAAATATAGCTCCTGCCTTCAATTGCCTGATAAAAACCTTCAACATCATTTATGTTTAACCCTATCAGTTTATCATCCGTAGATATCCTGACATTACCATACACATCACTAATCATAAATCTATGAAATAAAGACTCCTGTGGTATATGGGAAAGGAATTCACGGGTAGTCGCGGCTTCTGTTTCAGTTAAATTAACTGCCGCGACTATATTAGGATTCTCTGCAATATGTTCTGCATTAACCTTTAGTTTGTTTATCCAATCCTTCACCTGAGACACCTTCTTCGAGCCAATTAATTGTAAATTATTAATTGTAGTCTCCTTAATGACCTTTTTTGCGGAAGGATATGCAATTAACCGCATCACCAATAACGGCACAAGAACAGCAATAAGAAATAGAAAGATTAATTTATTCTTGATTGATCGAAACATATCGTAACCCTTATTGTTACATTTGAATTGTTCACCTTATTCTGTTAAAAACAGTGTATGAAAAAATGTTCTTGGAAGGATAATATTGAAACTATAAAGACGGAATGATTCAAAAATTGAGTGTTTTTATGTATTTCTTTTTTTCAGACATTAACCATAAATACCTTACAAATTATAAATTTGGTTTTTATTAATAAATTAACTTCTATCAGATTATTCAGCAAAATTTGGGTCTACAGGCACTTTCCCCAGAAAAGGAACCTCTCTGTATTCTACAATTTTTTCCACCTCATCTTTGCGAGTCTTGACAAACATTTCACACTTTGTAACCATCTCATCAAACGCCTTTGCCGCATCTGAGTCAGGATATGCGGCTACAAACGCCTCGCCACTGTCGCATTTCTCCGTAATTCCAGGATCCAACGGGATCCTGCCAAGAAACGCCACATTTAGTTCTGTACAAATCTTTTCGCCTCCGCCTGTTTTAAATACGGCCACATGTTTACTGCAATGGGGACATACAAGTCCGCTCATATTCTCAACAATCCCAATAATAGGTACGTTGCTATCTCTGGAGAAAAAAACTGCTTTCTTTACATCTAATAGAACCACATCCTGTGGTGTTGTAACTATCACAGAACCGTCTACTTTTCCAATAAGCTCAATTATTGAAATAGCTTCATTCCCAGTTCCAGGCGGCAAATCTACCAGAAGGTAATCCAAAGTCCCCCAGCATACGCTTCCCATTAACTCGCACAGAAAATCCCATTTTGCAGAATCTCTCCAGATAACGGGCATAGACGGATCTTCGATCAGGAAGGAAAGAGATGCCACCTTTAAATTTGGCATTACTTCCAAAGGCATTATACCGCCATTGCTGCTCGTTAGCCTTTTCCCTTCCACTCCCAGCATCATTGGAATGTTAGGGCCATGTATATCTGCATCGGCTATTCCAACCTTATAGCCCTTTCTAGCCAATGCAACTCCAAGATTTGTCGTTACCGTGCTTTTGCCCACGCCGCCTTTATTACTCATTACAACAATCTTATAAGTAATCTCTTTCATGCGCTGGGCAATTGCCCACTTATTGTGTTCTATTTGATCCAGTTGACAAGACAACTGTTTTTCACAGAGTTCACAGGTAAACGGAATCTTGCAATCAGGCATTTCATCTCCCCTTTTAACTCATTTATCACTAAAACAAAAATTTATCTTTCTGTCACGATTTTAATAGCGCATGTGTTATTTACTGTATTACACATATATTCACAAATTCCACACCCCGCACATTTCTCAGCATTAATCACAGGCTTGCCATCTTCCTGATATATTGCGTCTCCCTGTAAAGGACATTTTATGAAACAAAGCTGACAATCCTGCCCCCCCCACGCCAAACATCTCGATTGATTAATTGTAGCAGCGCCCATCTTAACCTTATTTACATGTTCTACAGGTTTTAATGCCCCTTCCTTACACGCTTCGATACAAAGCAACCCATTGCATAAGACGCAAGGGTTTTCCTTCGGTATAATAATAGGCGTACCTACTGCAATATTCGTAAGTCCGTTGGAACGCTTTATAGCCTTTGCCGGACACACTTTTATACATTCATCACAACGCGTACACAGTGAAAGGAATTCTGTTTCCTCAACAGCGCCCGGTGGACGTAAATAGGCAACCTTCTTGGGCATTACACGGCTGACTTTTTTACCAGCGTAATCCGCAGCCTTATTACCCACGAAGCTAAACAAATCCTTAAAAAGTTGCCTTCTGTCTACAATCTTTTCGGTATTGCCCATTACATAACAACCGTTACTAAAGTAAAGAAATTATATTTAAATTTCGCAAACTGAAGTTTACTTCAACAAAAATAGGTTGTCAAGGCTTAATTCTATACTATTCGTCTATTCATAAACGGCAAAATTTATCTTGTTTTTGGAAAGTATTTTTTATAATTTACACAATTATGAAATCTAAGGCGCCTGTAATATCTGTTGTTGGTATATCAAACAGCGGTAAGACTACCCTGATTGTAAAACTTGTTAAGGAATTGAAATCAAGGAGCTATAAGGTTGCCACGATTAAACACAGTCATCATAGTTTTACGCTTGATACTGAAGGCAAGGATAGCTGGCTTCATACCCAAGCCGGAGCCGATGCCGTAGTCGTTGCCTCAAAAAACATAGTTGGTATGATTCGACAGACACAGCAGGAACTGCCTCTGACAGAAATTATAAAATCCCTACAAGACATGGACATTATAATTGTCGAAGGTTATAAGTCAGAAAACATTCCAAAGATTGAGGTGTCCCGCACAGAAATAAGCAAAGAATTGATATGCAAGAATGACAAACATTTAATTGCCGTTATTGGCGATAAGAATCCGAGCATCGGAATACCCTTTTTTCATATTAATGACAACGCATCCATGATTATTGATTTTTTGTTACAAAACAAACTCTTAAGATAAATTATTAAAACCTCCTCGCAGCAAATATCATCCAGATTGCAGGTTTCAGTTTTAGTCAAACCAAGACTGGAAAAACCATTTTGACATTTACATATTCTATGATAAACTTCCTGAAATTATGATCAAGATAAATACAAATGCGCTAAACATCCCTGAAGACATGGTACTCATCCCCGAAGGACCGTTTTTGATGGGAAGCACAAAAGAAGATATTGACAGACTGTTAAAGCTTGACCAAAACATTGAGTATGACCGATTAGATAATGAAATGCCGCAAAGGGAGGTTTTTTTGAGCGCTTATTATATTGACAAACACCCGGTTACAAACACCAAATATAAGAAATTTATTGAGTCTGGCGGCTACACACAAAAACCATTATGGTCAGATGCTGGATGGCAATATATCTCAAAATCGAAACCTCTGGAAAGTAACGATCTTGATGGTGTTTTCACAGGTGAACCTGATTGCCCAGTCGTAAACATCTCGTGGTATGAGGCAGAGGCATTTGCAAAATGGGCTGGGAAGAGGCTGCCCACCGAGGCGGAATGGGAAAAGGCCGCACGTGGCACCGATGGCAGGATATACCCCTGGGGCAATGAGTTTGACAAAACTAAACTAAATTGTGCTGAAGCAAAGATTGAAAAACCAACTCCAGTTACTAAATATCCACAGGGTCAAAGCGTTTACGGATGTTTTGATATGGCAGGAAACGTGTGGGAATGGACGTCCGATTGGTACAATAGCCAGTACTACCGTCATGCCTCGAATAAAGACCCGCAAGGTCCTAATATAGCTGAAGAAAACCCCTATTTTGGCAGACCGGAAGAGGTAGGCATCTCTATCTACGAATTAAAACCATCACCAACAAGCAAGGCGCTGTGCGGCTGTAAGGTGCTGCGGGGCGGTTCGTGGAATGGTTCTGGCGTTGTTCACATCCGTTGTACCAATCGGGATTACGACGAACCCACATATAAAAACGAAACCATCGGCTTTCGATGCGCCAGGTCTTTGGGGTAAAATACATGGCCAAAGTTTGGGCCGATAAAAGTGTTTGGAACCACAGATTTCTCAGATTACACAGACAAAAGATGCAAATAATCTGCGAAACTCATAACGTAGCAAGTTGCAACCAAGTTAACCTCCTCTCGCTCCCCTCCTTCGCAAGGAGGGGATTAAGGGGTGGTAAAAAAAACGAATAAAAAATAGATGTTTTTACATAGTAATATTATATTATGAAATCTGTGCAATCTGCGTAACCTGCGGTTTCTGTTGTTACTATTAGAAACTTACCCGTACTTGTCACGGGCGAAGATAAATCGTATATAAAGTTAAAAAGGAGAAAAGATGAATATTCTTGTTTCTGGCTCACTGGCTTATGACAGGATTATGGACTTTCCCGGCAAATTCTCTGACCACATACTTCCCGATAAGATACACATGCTGAACGTATGTTTTATGATAAACGGTTTAACCGAGAATTTTGGAGGCACTGCGGGCAATATTGCCTATGCCCTTTCCCTGCTCGGTGTAAGCCCAACCATACTAGCCACGGCAGGACGCGACTTCGAACCGTATAGAAACTGGTTATCTAAGCATAACATTTCCACAAAACATATTAAGGTCATAGACGAAGAACTAACGGCAGGCGCATATATAACGACTGACCAGTCAGACAATCAGATAACGGCATTCAATCCAGGCGCAAT
>JAHFOX010000055.1:2987-13859 GCA_023261445.1 Planctomycetota bacterium | reverse complement strand
TGGCGGGAGCGTGTGGGAATCGAACCCACCTATCCCGCTATAAGTGGGACAGACCGGATTTGAAGTCCGTCGCCGACACCAGCCGACATGCACTCCCAACGACATTTGATGCTGTATGAGTAAATGAAAAAGCCGAGATTAAAGTTATAAGATTGCGATTCACAATATCACCACTTAACACTTGTATTATAAATGTACTCTGTACATGTATATTTTTGCCTGTTACTAAAAAAATAATCAGGAATTTAAGTTTTGGATATTTGTTGTTTTAAAAGGTGATGAAATTTCTTTCGGCGTAAGTACACCGCCAGAAAAGAGCATTTTAAAAGCTTCTTCCACAGTAAGATTGGTATCTATAACATCATCTTTAGTGACAAATACCAGGAATCCAGTAGTAGGATTTGGCGTGGTCGGTATGAACACAGTAATAAATTCCTTTTCGTTGTTATATTTCGTAGCGCCAGTAACGAACCCAATGGATTTTGTGCCTTCTCTTGGGAAGTCAACAAGAACCACACGTTTAAACGCCTGCTTGCCGGGAAGACTCACAGAATGTATTATTTGTTTTACTGAGGAATATATATTTTTAATAATAGGTGTCTTTGTCAAAAGGCCTTCAAAATAGTTAATAATGGACTTGCCTACGAAATTGGCTGCAAAAATACCGATAAAATATAACAAAACAAATGTTAAGATAAGTCCAATAAAAGTGATAATAAATTCATCGAGAGAAGTTTTAGGCAGGGCAACTCCCAATAATTGCAGGACTTTCTTTATTACAGGAGAAAGCGTGCCTCCAACAAATCCGAATAAAAATTTTACGACAAAGAAAGTTACATACACAGGCAGAATTAACAATAAGCCTGTTATCATCCTTCTTCGGACATCTTTTTTGAACTGGGTAAATATACCGTGTTTCTTTTCTTCCATGATTTTATTGAATGTTTAAAGTTGGCTGGATTTCCATACAACGGCTATAATGCCAGCAAATATAAAATTAAAATCGGCAATTGTTTCGAGTAATAAGCCGCCAGATACGATCTTTTTTTGGAACAGATACTGATAACCGTAGGCATACGCAACGCATGGAAGCAAATAATACCCCAACGTCGTTGTCCATCCGAGAAGCGGACTCACAGATAATAGAAGGGCGACTAATGCTGTGATAATGATAAGAATTGTTTTTGTTTGCTCCCTGCCGATTGCAATAGGAATTGTTTCTTTTCCGAGGATACGGTCGCCTTGTATATCCCTCAAATCGAGTACTACTGCCCTTACAAATGCAAGACTAAATGTAAAAGCGATAGCAACGGCGAGTGCTGGAACAAAATCTTTTCTAGTTACAAGGGAGGGTATCAATGCGGTGCTTACCGCCCATGCAATGCCATAAAAGATTTCTTTTGATCCCGGTATTTGTTCGAGGCTTCTGTAACGGATAATGCGGGAAAGGCTCTTCGGTATTATTTCCAAACGATAGAAAATGCCAAATAGGCTGGCAAGAAAGATACAGAAAAAGATGGATTTACTGAGTAAGAATCCTATGATAAATGATGCTACTGCCCCTGTAATTCCAAGACCAACGAAGAGGGTTTGTTTTCTTTCATAAAATTTTGCCCTTGCTGGTTCATTAAGCGCTACGGCTTCTTTATTTGCAAAGTGATTTAAGATTTGCATGGAAAATATAAATAATGTGGCAATCAGGCAAAAACTTAGTCTGGGTTGAATTCCAAGCAGTAAAGCGCTTGCGTAACTTAAACTTGCCGCTCCCAGCCCAACGTAAGTACAACTGCCAATAAAGAAACGGGCAATACTTTTTAAACCAAACAGGATTTTTCCATATTTGTTAACTTTATATGAATGTACCTTTTCAACAACCCTTTTGATCATCCAGTTGGGGGTTGAGGCGCCTGCGGTTACGCCAACAGTCTCGTAATCTTTTAGTTTGTCTAAGTCCAGCTCGGCGTCGGTTTCAACGTGAAACGTTGGTGTTCCTTCTGATTCGCATATCTTAACAAGCCGTGTTGTATTGGCGCTTCCTCTTCCACCAACAACAATCATGGCATCTACAGATTTGCCTAGGCTGATGATTTCGTCCTGGCGTTTGTAAGTGGAGCTGCAAATGGTCTCGAATGATTCACTGTTTGAGTAACGTTTCTTTATCCTATCTATAGCCTCTTTAAACATACGTCTGTCTTGTGTTGTCTGGGCTACAATACAAACTCTGTCCATTGGCGGAAGATGTTCAATTTCCTTTAGCTCCTGTACGACGTGTCCCTTCCCTTCTGCATAACCCAGTAAACCTATGACCTCCGCATGCCCTTTGTCGCCTACGATTATAGTTGAATATCCCTGTGAGGCATATTTTTTGATAATTGACTGAACCCTCATTACGTGAGGGCAGGTAGCATCGCAGACCTTTGCGCCACGGTCTTCGATTTCTTTCCTACGGGTAGGTGTGACACCATGTGCCCTTATGACCACAGTACTTTTGGAAAGGTCTGTTTGCCCATTAACGACATGAATACCTCTTTTCTCCAAATATTCAAGCACCTGCGGATTGTGGATTAGGGGCCCATCTGTGTAAACCTTTCCGTTATTATTTATTTCAGCCGCGGCGTCCAAGAGGATGTCCATTGCCCGTCGAACACCCATACAAAATCCTGCGGTTTTAGCGACTTTTACCCTCAATTTTTACCTCGTGTATTTTGGGTTTTTAGGAGTTTCAAAATAGCTACAAAATTATCAAGGGCACAAAATTTTGTGTTCCCTACAGTACAACATTTGGTGGCAAGAAAAGTTAGCAAACACGGCCGATTTAATCACACGAAAATATCTCTCACAATTTCTGCAATTTTATCAGTTATAATTAAGCATGTCAATGTTTTAGTAGTATTGAAATATTTAATGTAAGTCGTTCGATTTATTGTTTTGTGCAATTTTTGTTTTAATTTTTACTGATGCATAGATTTTATAAAAAAAAGATGGTTTAATTTTGAACGTAACATCACTTTTTTAGCATTTGGTATCAGCCGAAAAGTATTTCTTTTACTGGATTTTTGCTTGCTATACAATTATTAGTTTTCCTATAATAACTAGATTATTTTATGGTGGTGTACAGTTAATATTATAACAACTTTATGATTACGGAAGAGGGGAGTTATGTCTGCAAATATTATTGATGGTGAATTATATGCTGGAAAGATTCGGACAAGACTGATAGAAGAGATCAATACCTTAAAGAAAAGTGGTTTTTATCCGCATTTAAAGGCAGTTCAAGTGGGTGAAAATGCCTCATCCCGATTATACGTTCAGAACCAACAAAAACAATGCGAAGCGATAGGTATTAAATATACGCTGGATGAACTGCCTGCAGACACTAAAGAAGAGACTTTGATTGAGCACATAAGGAGACTAAATAACGATCCTGACGTGACAGGGATTATCTTGCAAATGCCATTGCCTGAGGGAATGGATGCAAAGAAAGTGCAGACTTTAATCGCCCCCCACAAGGACGTAGAGGGTATGAATCCTGCTAACATGGGCGAACTCGTTTATGGGAATACAAAACTGGTGCCGTGTACTGCAATGGCTGCCGTTGAGCTTGTTAAATCAATAGGTGTTGAGATTAGAGGAAAAGAAGCCACGATTGTAGGGCGAAGCGCTATTGTGGGGAAACCGGTTAGTCTGTTATTGCTAGATTTATCTGCAACTCCAACTGTATGTCATTCAGGGACAAAAGACCTTTCTGCACAGACGAGGAAGGCAGACATTCTTATTGCCGCTGTTGGGAAGGCAGAAATGATTAAAGGAAATATGATCAAGCCCGGCGCTATTGTGATTGACGTTGGAATTAATCGTGTGAAGGAATTAGATGCACAGGGGAATCCTGTTATTAATCCAAATGGAAAGCCGAAGATGAAAACTGTTGGTGACGTTGAGTATGCCACAGCCAAGGAAGTGGCTTCGTATATAACGCCCGTACCGGGCGGGGTCGGACCTGTAACTGTGGTCATGCTTTTGAGAAATACGGTTGAGGCGGTGAAGATGAGAGCAAATCTCTAGATATGGGATTGTTTTGTAAAATATCTTTTCGTAATTTATTCGCCATTGTTTCAAATTTACATAAACCTCCTTCTGCCAGAATGAATTAAGGGAATTATTTGGCTGTGGCTATGTCAAGTTATGAATATAAATAAAATCCTTATCGCTATACCTGTTTTTAATGAGGCGGATTTGAGCAATGTCATACACGGTGTCAGAAAATTTGCCACAGATATATTAGTGGTTGACGACGGTTCAACTGACAATCTTCGTGAAAACCTAACAGGTCTTAAAAGAGTGCATTTAATCATACATCCACGAAATCTTGGATACGGCAAAACGATTATAGATTCGTTCATGTATGCAATAAAGAATGATTACGATTATCTGATAACAATTGACAGCGATGGTCAACACGACCCCGAAGAGATTCCTCTTTTTTTAAAAGAAATCCCATTTTATGACTGTGATATACTGTCGGGGACGCGATACTTTTTCCAAACAATGGTTGGAAATGGAGTTCCCAGAGAAAGATATCTGATTAATAAAGAGATTACGGGTATTCTGAATCGTATAACTAGGTTTAATTTAACTGACGCATTTTGCGGTTTCAAGGCATACAAAGTTGATAAATTGAAGACATTGCAATTAACCGAGTGCGGATATGGTATGCCTTTACAGTTATGGATACAAGCATGGAAGATGGGATTGCGGGTAAGGGAAATACCTGTTAAACTTATCTACAAAGACCTCACAAGGCGGTTTAAAGGTGTTCTGGAGGATCCGGACACAAGATTGCGTTACTATAAAAAAATTATAGAGAAAGGGCTTGCCGATACTGAGCAAGACAGCAGAACAGAGTTGGAAATAAAAAAGAAATTTAGATTTTAGTATATTTCTATTCTTAAAGTTATACATGGTATTCAAAAAAGAATTACTCCCCAATGCCCTTTATATACATATCCCATTTTGTGCAAGGAAGTGCAGCTATTGCGATTTCAATTCGTTTGTATCGGAATCAAAAACGATTGATCTCTACCTCCATGCAATAGAAAAAGAGTTATGTTCGTTAAAAGATAAATATGTATTTAAAACGGTTTTCATAGGCGGAGGGACGCCGAGCGTATTAACCGAAACTCAGCTTGAGAAACTACTTTCTGCTATTATTCGTTATATCCCAATCTCGGAGGTACAGGAGTATACAGTGGAGGCAAATCCCGGTACCTTAACTGAGGATAAGGTAAGAGTGCTGAAAGAATGTCTGGTAAACCGTATAAGTCTTGGGGTACAGTCGTTTCAGGATAAGCAGCTAAAATTTCTTGGGCGTATTCATTCGGGCGCTGATGCAAAAAATACCTTTGCTCTGTTGAGAAAGACTGGTTTTAAGAACATTAATATAGATTTAATATTTGGATGTCCAGAGCAGTCTCGCGACGATTGGAAGAGCGATTTGGAAACTGCGATTGGATTGTGTCCTGAACACATATCAGCGTATGCACTCACTTACGAAGAAGGAACATTGTTGACAAAGGATTTAAGAAACGGGGTTATCAATAAACTGGACGAATTGGTTGAGTTGGAAATGTACAAAACTACCATAGATTATTTAACACACAACGGCTATAATCACTATGAAATTTCAAATTTTGCAAAGTATGGGCGTGAATGTTTGCATAATCTGGTTTACTGGAACAATATGAGTTATATCGGAGTAGGGGCTGGGGCTTATTCCTTTATTAACGGAGTTAGAACCTCAAATGAGAAAGATGTAATTAAGTACGTCAATAAGGTTAATAATGGTGAAAATATAAAATCTTTTGATGAACACTTACCGCAAGACCAGTTTGCATCAGAGACTGTCGTTATGGCTTTACGTTTGCGACAGGGTATATCAAATGCCGATTTTTATAAACGATTCGGCATTAAAATAGAGGATCAATTTGGAGAACAAATAAACAGATTAAGGGGGGACGGCTTAATTGCTTACGACAATGAAATGTTGAAACTCACCGAGAAGGGATTATTTATTGCAGACACAGTAATGGCAGAATTTTTATAATACTTAGGGTTTTGTTAATTTTATCGAGGAGTTATTAAATTGTTAAGCGCTACAGAAATTAAGAGAGGTACAGTAATAAAAATGGACGGCGAGTTATATCTGGTGGTTGACTATCAGCACGTGACACCGGGAAACTGGCGCGGGATGGTGCAAGCAAAATTAAAGAGCATGAAACAGGGAAGTGTGGTACAGAAGCGGTTCCGTTCCACCGACAAACTGGAAGATATATTCCTGGAACATCGCACAATGGAATATCTATATAGGGAAGGTGATAATTATTGCTTCATGGACACAGAGAATTATGAGCAAGTATTATTGCCTAAAGAGGCAGTAGAAGACGCTATTCCATACATGACCCTTAATAGTCAGGCAAAGATAGCTTTTTATGAGGGCAAGGCTCTTTCGGTTGAATTGCCAACGTCTGTCACCCTGAAAATTGTAGAAACAGACCCTGGTATGAAAGGGGATACTGTAGTAAATGTTTACAAACCCGCAAAAACAGAGACAGGACTTATTGTAAAAGTTCCGCTATTCATTAATAGCGGCGAAACGATCAAGGTTGATACGAGGACAGGAGAATTCCTCGGAAGAGAATAGTTTGCAAGGCATTGCCTCAGACTGATAAAAATTTAATACTACTGGCAGACGCGAAAAGGAACAGAATGAGCATAGAGGAATCCATTAAAACTTACGGCGCAAGAATAGACGCACTGCTAAAAGAGACTATCCCGCCTGATAAAAAGGATTTCTTAAGCGAGCCTATTTGGCACCACATGCATACAGGCGGAAAGAGGATTAGACCTGCGCTGTGCCTGATTACGTGCGAGGCATTGGGAGGAAACATTGATGAGGCAATACATTTTGCCCTTGCCATAGAGGTCATGCACAATATGTTTCTCATGCACGACGATATTGAGGACGGCGATACCGTAAGGCGCGACCAGCCCACCGTGTGGGTAAAATACGGCATAGCCAATGCGGTTAACGCAGGCGATTATCTGCTGGCGTGTGCTTTTAAAAGTATACTGGAAAGCCCCGTAACGCTGGAAAATAAAATAAAATTGTTACAGGTATTTACTTTGACTTACGGGAAAACAGTGGAAGGTCAGGCACTTGATATTAATGCAAGGGCTGCCGAGGACTATTCAGTTGATAAATATATGGAGATGGTTCAGCTCAAAACAGGATATTATCTTGCGTGCGGCATGGTTGGCGGGGCGATTGTATCAGGCGTTTCTGAACAGGTTGTGGAAAAGATATGGATGCTTGGGAAAACGATGGGTCCTGCATTCCAGATCCGTGATGACCTGATTGATTTAACGCATGGCAAGGGGCGCGGCGGTGCGATTGGTTCTGATGTAAAGGAAGGCAAGGCGAGTTTTTTGTATTCATATACTTTGGGGGTTGCTTCACAAACTGATAAGAAACGATTGCATGACATAATGTTAAAACCTAGGGACGAGACAACGGATGACGATATAAAATCAGTGCTGGAGGTTTATAAAAAATACAATACCCTAAAACATGCCCAGGATTATGCAGATAATCTGATAAAACAGGCTTATAAGACAATTGACGATATTCCTGTTGAAGACAAAACTGTTTTTAAAGAGATAGCGTCTTTCATGGCGCATAGGATGTCGTAATAAATTTGCAAATTGTAGTTATTAGATGGAATGCACTACTGTAATCTCCCTTAGTCCCCCTTTAGAAAAGGGGGAATTGTCGTCTATGTACGATGGATTAAGAAAAGGGGATATTGCAAATTTCCTCTTTGTTAAAGGGGAGACGAAGGTATGTTTCAGATTTCTCCCTTTGTTAAAGGGGGATCAAGGGGAATTAGGTGCATTTTGCCCAACCAATATTTTGTTTCTTTAGCAAGTTAAATGGTTATTTATTTTGGAGAACACAAAACGATGCGGACAATTCGAAAGAGCATGTTAATTATAACAATTGCTGGCACCGTAACAATTATATCTTTATTCGGATGCGGCAAAAAAGAGAAGCCTGAAGGTGTCGTTGTAACCAGCGAAACAGCAACTGAAGAAGTCTCAGAGACTCAGGAGCCAAAAAAAGAGGTCAAACTTCCAGAAAAAATGACCGCTCAACAATATTATGAGTACGGAATTGAACATATTAAAAAAGGCGGGTTTGATGAGGCAATTGCTGCGTGGGAGAAGGCGCTGGAGCTTGATCCAAAAATGCCTGTTGCCTATGAAAAACTTGGTAAGGCGTATTACACGCAGGGCAAATTCGACAAGGCTGGTCAGATTTACAGGAGAGAACTGGAATTAAAGCCCGACGACCCGATGATATATTTCAGCTTAGGTGTTGTTTACCGCATGAATGAGCAGTTTGAAGATGCTGTGAAAATGCAGATGAAGGCTTTATCCTTGAATCCTGTGCTTGCTATAGCCTATAATGAGCTTGGTTTGACGTATTGCAAACAGAGAAAACTAGACGATGCCATTGCCTCTCATAAGAAGGCGCTGGAATTAGACCCTAAATTAGGCACGGCGCATAATTATTTGGGCGTCGTATATTTGTTAAAGGGAATGAGCGCCGAGGCGGAGGCAGAATTCAATGAATTCAAGAAATACGATGCAGAGAAGAAGATGTATCCGTCGCATGGAGCGCCCGCCGGGCATTAATTTAATGTATAGACTTTCAAAACTACTTAAACACACTAAATACGCGAAAAACACAAAAGAGTATAATTTCTGGGCTTGATTAAAAAAAGTTTTGTGACCTTTCGTGTATTTCGTGGACAGTCGTTAAAGTTACCGAAGGCTTAATTAAACACGTTTAGGAATTTTAAACTATTTAAAAATAAAAAGGGCGAAGCATCTTTAAATAGATGCCTCGCCCTTAAATATTCTTGGTTCCACAAAGAGAGGAGTTTCTATCGTAAGTAAACTAAATTGACGTTTGGGTTACTTCGACTTTTCCTGTTCCTTTTTGCAAATTGGACATGCCAGGAAATCCGTATCACACTTATCGCAATGTTGAACAAGCCATTCTTGTGATTTTTTCTTGCAATCAGGGCATTTCATTTCCCACTTTGCCAGTGTCTTTCCCTTGATAGGCCTTGTATGTACCTCTTTGCATTTGGGACATTTTGCTTCCATGGTTGCAGCCTTTAATTCGGCAGATGCCGATTGACACTTTACGCATACCAAAACATCTTTTCCACACTTATCACAATGATGAACCGCAAGTTCCCCTATTTCATTTTTGCAATCCGGACAAACCATAACCTGAGCTGCAAGCGTCCTTCCCTTTTCAGGACTTACTCTGACATCTTTACAAGTGGGGCACATAGGTGGTTCAACTGTTGGATGCTCAGGCGCCATTGCTTTTTCCGTATCCTTGTGCGTTTCTTCGGCACGAACTAAATTACCAGCCCAAAACATTACGCATGCAGATGTAACCGCAGAAATAACTATGCCCAAAAATTTTCTATTCATCATACCCTCCTAACCTCCTTTCAAAGTATAAGATTTATAAAATAACGAATATATTAAAGGTCTGTAACTATATGTAGCATAAACTATTTTAACAAAAAGTACACATATTTTTAACCTTTTCTGTCAAGATTGTCAATGAATTTATTTTAAATAAATAATTAAATAGTGCTTATATGAAGTTTAAAAAATTGGCTATTTTAAGTTGAAATAAGCCGATTTTCCCGTTTAAAGTATTTAATTATCTCCATAACAACAAATGTAAGGGATGAAAATCCAAAGATGGTAATCCATTCCCTTAATCCTAAAGGTGTTACTTTAAAGATGTTATCAAAATATGGGATGTAAACAATGGCTACTTGCATGGCCAATGAAAGCCCGGTTGCCATGAGGAGTTTTTTATTGGTAAAAACACCGATATCAAATAACGAGCGTCTTGCATTTCTGCAATTAAAAGAGTGAAATAATTGGGAAATAACCATCACACAAAAAGCAACCGTCCTTGCCCGCTCAATATCGCCAAGTAAGGCGCCACCTAATGCACACGGTATCATTTCACTAAGAAACCAGTAATATAAATAGCCGGGTTTCGCACTACTGGTATAGTATAAAACATATAAATAAGCCGCAAGGGTACTGAGTCCTATAAGAAAACCTTGAAATATAATTAATTTGCCAAGCTGTTTGTCAATGATTTGTTCCGCAGATCTTCTGGCAGGTTTTTTCATAATATCAGGGTCTACAGTGTCGACACCCAATGCCAGCGCTGGTAATCCGTCTGTAGCGATATTTATCCATAATATTTGTATAGGAAATAAAGGTAAGGGGAGATTGAATATTGAGGCGAAAAGCATTGTCAAAATCTCTCCTGCATTACAGGAAAGCAGGTAGTGGATGGATTTCTTTATGTTGTCATAAATACCCCTGCCTTCTTCAACGGCTGCAACGATGGATGCAAAGTTGTCATTTGTTATGACCATATCTGAGGCCTCTTTTGTAACATCGGTACCTGTGATACCCATAGATACACCGATGCTTGCTTCTTTTACGGCAGGGGCGTCGTTTACACCGTCACCGGTCATGGCTACAACAGCGCCTTGTTTTTTCCATGCCTTCACTATCCTTAGTTTGTGTTCGGCAGAAACTCGCGCATATACGGCTATCTTAGATACTTCCTTTTCTAAGGCATCGTCAGAAAGGGTGTCCAACTCCATTCCATCGACGGCCTTTGAATTGTTACCAAGAAATCCTAACTCTTCCCCGATAGCCCTTGCTGTATTTTTGTGATCTCCTGTGATCATAACCGTA
>JAHFOX010000055.1:0-2887 GCA_023261445.1 Planctomycetota bacterium | reverse complement strand
ATCGTCAGAAAGGGTGTCCAACTCCATTCCATCGACGGCCTTTGAATTGTTACCAAGAAATCCTAACTCTTCCCCGATAGCCCTTGCTGTATTTTTGTGATCTCCTGTGATCATAACCGTAGTTATACCCGCCCTATGACAGGTAGCAACAGCGTCTTTAACTTCAGGTCTGGGAGGATCAATCATTGCCAGTAATCCTGCAAAGATCATGTCCTTTTCTACAGCATCTGGAACTGTATTGATAATTTCGTGCTCAAACGGTTTAAATGCTATACCAAGGACACGCAGGGCAGCACTGGCCATTTTGTTGTTTTCATTCAAGATAGCCTGAATATCTTTTTTTATGAGGTCTCTTATCAAACCGTTACTATATATTTTTGTGCAATCCTTCAGGATGACATCTGCGGCACCTTTCTCACAAACGAGCAAAGCTGCATGTGGTGTATTCCTGATAGTGGACATCTTCTTTCTATTGGAATCAAAAGGAATTTCAGAAATAATGGAAGAATTATTTTCTAATTCTTCTTTCCAGAGACCGATTTTAGCCGCAGCACTCAGGATGGCGCCTTCGGTTGGGTCGCCAATAACCTTCCATGTGTCGGTTTCTTTTTTTAGATAAGCACAATTGCATAATACCCCGATTCCAAGAGTCAGCTTTACCGACCGTTGGTCGGTTTCTGAGAGAGACGTATCTTGATATAAAATATTTCCTTCAGGAACGTATCCTGCTCCAAAGACGTCAAATGTTTTACCACTTGCAAATATTCTTGTAATAGTCATTTCGTTTTGGGTAAGAGTGCCCGTTTTATCCGAGCAGATGACCGTTGCGCAACCAAGAGTCTCCACCGATGGCAATTTCCTAATCAGTACATGCCGTTTTACCATGCGCTGCACACCCAATGCTAGTGCGATAGTTACTATAGCCGGCAATCCTTCTGGAATAGCGGCAACGGCAAGGCTTATCGAGGTGAGAAATGCCTCCAATAACGGGTCTTTTCTCCATAACTCTAAGAGGAAAACGATTGTCACTATCCCTAAACATAAATAGACTAATTTTTTTCCAAACGCTTCGAGCTTGCGCTGGAGCGGGGTCTCTTCTTTTCCTGCCTCTTGAATAAGACCTGCAATCTTACCCAATTCGGTGTGCATTCCCGTGGTTACAACAACGCAAGCGCCTTTGCCGCTTGTTACCGATGTACCCATAAACACCATGTTTTTCCTGTCACCAATGGGCAACGAGGGATTTTGAATTGATTCTATGGATTTGCCGACAGGTGTTGATTCTCCTGTGAGGGAAGCTTCTTGAGTCCGTAAACTAAAAGAAGAACATAGTCTGCCATCGGCAGGGACATAATCCCCGGCCTCCAATAGCACAACGTCTCCCGGCACAATGTTGCGGGAGGGGATGGAATGTATTTCACCGTTACGCAACACCTTTGAAAAGGGCGCTGACATTTTTTGCAAGACTTTTAATGATTTTTCTGCCCGAAATTCCTGAATGAATCCGATAATTGCATTGATTATAACGATAGCAATAATTGCCAGCGCATCAACCCATTCCCACATAAATCCAGAAACTATAGCAGCCGCAATCAGTACCCAGACAATGAAGTCGTTGAATTGACCCAAAAAGAGCATGATTGGGGACACACCTTCTTTTTCTTCCAGTTGGTTATATCCATATTTCTTGAGACTGTTTTCTGCCTCTAAATGGTTAAGTCCTGAGAGAGCATTGGTGTCAAGACTTTTGATTAATTCATCTAAAGGCGTCGTGTGCCAGGGTGTTAAACCAGTTTTATTTACCATAAGAGCAGTTAAAAAATATTTTTATAAGTATTTAAATAAAGTGATTACACTAGGCTATTTATGCGACAGAAACACTGTAAAACAAATCATGTTTTTAGCCCATACATGGGTGGTTTTCAAGTGTTTCATATACATGGGCGCGTTGCTGATTGTCTCTATACAAATTTCTTAGACATACATCCAGCGGTGTATCCGTTACATTATAATTACTGGAGGGCAATAAGGCACACGATTCTATGTATCCTTCGGGATTAATATGAATAAATCCCTTTCCTGCTTCTCTGCAACTATCCATGAGTTCTTCATCTCCTGGGAAATGAATCAAATAGGTGCTTGAACAATCTTGTAGTTTTAAAAACCATTGTCGAAATGAGGATCTTTGTGCAGATGATAGAGACAACCCAGGATCAGGTTTTCTCCCTGTAGGTATGTATTCTATGAAACATCCTAACCGGGCACCATAAGGATACTTTTCCCGGAAAACAACTTCTCTTTGAAGTTGTTCCGCATTCTCCGATGTGACAGTAATAGAAAATCCGTAAAGTATTTTGTTTTTTTGGAGGTTATTAAAAGCATGCATTACACGATAGTATATACCAATGCCACGCCTTTTATCTGTGTCTTTTAAACCACCTTCAAGACTGACGATTGGAATTATATGGGGTGACTGAGACAGTTTTCTTGCAACATCCTCGGATATCATAGTACCATTGGTTATCAGGATAAAAAGGCTATCACTGTGATGGCTTAAAATATCTAACAGGTCAGGGTACAGCATAGGCTCGCCACCTGTAAGCACAAAAAAGAAACAACCGAGCAAACGGGCCTGTTTTAGAATACCTTCCAACGCCTTTTTTGGCAAAACCTTTGTTTCATCGTATCCCCTTGCATAACAATGATCACAGGTAAAGTTGCAATCTGAGGTAAGGCTCAAAACAAAGGAATGCGGGATTAGATAATCGAGATGATCTTGTAATTGAGTATTAAATTTATATTTCTTTCTTACCTTTCCAAATAAATTCCGGGTCATCCACAGGTGTCTTGGCGATGATAATGCCCAGGGTAAAAACGCCTTTCTGAA
>JAHFOX010000054.1 GCA_023261445.1 Planctomycetota bacterium | reverse complement strand
TACTATTCACTTGTCATTTAAGCAAAACAAATGCCTATTAAAATTCATTGTTATAGTTTGTAAGTAACTCACAAGATTATAAGATGTTATAACATGCGTAGTATTAATGCATATATGTAAAATATGACTGTCATATTGACAATGCGATGATTATTAGATGTCATCTGAGAATATTGTAAACTAAAAAGCACTAACAGGAGAAAGCAATTTGCTATAATTGTCAAAAATATCTTTGATTGTTTCAACATTTATAATAATGAGTAAGTCATGCAGCGTCCCATTATTATCATTACTCTTTTATTTATATGCGGCATTTATTTAGGATACCTTACGAGCGTTCCCATATATTCTACACTTGGAGCGGCTTTATTATTTTGGGTATTTTGTTTTGTATTTTTGTTTTCAGGTAATTTGGAAAAATACTTAATTCCGGGTTTGCCTATTTTTATCATTGCTATAGCAATTGCATACTACGATTGCCGTACTGGTTTGCTTCCCACCAATCATGTAGAAAACATATTAACCACACAAAAGTCATTGCATCGCATTGCAGGGACAATTATAAAACCGCCCATCATATTGAAGCCGAGTTTGCTAGAAAAGCAATTACCTCGTCTCCAACAGAAACAAAATTTAAGGAAATCTAATTACAAAATATCCTTTATAATTCGTGCGGAAGAGATAAAAACTGTGAAAGGTTGGGAAAACGTTTCCGGGTTTATTAAAGTAAATTTATATCTGTCAACACAGGATATTTCAGATACAAACAGTAATCAGTCTGTTTTACATAGATTGATTTACGGACAAAGAGTGGAGCTTTTTGGATATGCATTCCTTCCTAAATCACCAAGTAATCCAGGCGAATTCGACTACAAAAGCTACTTGCGCAGACAAATGCCGTCTATACGTTGTTTAATGACAGTTGTAAACACAAATAGCGTAATAGCCAGAGAGACATACCATAATAATTGGATATACAGCTTTGTTTATGCATTAAATAACTATTTAAATAACACCATTTACGCCCATACTTTCAGTAACAGTGCGCCATTAATTAGCAGCATGTTACTGGGCAACAGGGTTGATCTTTCGGGTGAGACTATAGATAACTTTATGAAAACCGGAATTATACATTTTATAGCTATCAGCGGCCTTAATGTGGGAATTGTGGTTTTCACGGTTCTCTTACCGTTACGTTTACTGGGAATAAACCAGACATTATCAACCTGCATCATAATAGTTATTGTTATCTTGTATGCCTTTTTAACAGGACTCAATCCGCCTGTGCTTCGGGCCAGTATAATGGCTGTTGTTTTCCTTTGTAGTTTTTTGGTGCGCAGACAATGGGACGTCACAAGCGGCATCTTTGCGGCTATACTATTTATTCTTGTCAGGAATCCATCCGATCTTTTTGATGTTGGCTTTCAATTATCAGTATTGGCGACAATGGGTATTGTTTACGTCTCGCCAAAAATAGAGGGCGCCTTATTCAAAACGGCATTGTTCATAGAAACGTTACAAGTAAAGTCTGAGCGGGGGAGGTTCTTTTTCATAAAAAAATATCTTCGCAAATCTTTATGTGTTTCACTTGCCGCATGGTTAGCGACTTTACCCCTTACCGCTTATTATTTTCACCTTTTCACGCCATTTATTTCTGTCATTAATATTTTGGTATTTCCATTGTTTTGGATCATTATCGTTTGTGGCATTGTCTTGTTAACTCTTGGAATGATATGTCCTCCTTTGGCAGCGGTCTCGGCGTGGCTGGCATCCAATACAAATGTTGCCTTAGAAACCCTTGTTTCGTCGCTTGCATCTTTACCATACTCTTATTTCTATGTTATCGGGCCTTCGCATACAGGAATCGTGGCATATTACTTATTTATTTTATTAATTTTGTATCGTACATATTTGTCTTTGGATGTTACAAGAATTATGATATGGGGGCTATTTAGCGCCAATATTTTAATTTTTTCAAATATAATTAGATTTCCCAATCGTTTTTTAACAGTTGATTGTTTAGATGTTGGACATGGCAGCGCCATATTTATTCAATTTCCAAATGGGAAAAATATTTTGTATGATGTGGGTTCATGGCAAAATTATGACGTGGGAAGGCATATTGTGTCTCCATTTTTATGGAAGCAGGGGATTAAAAAGATTGACCTTGTAATCCTATCCCATGACCACGAAGATCACTGGAATGGGTTAGCGTCTCTTATTGAAAGGTTTTCTGTAAAGTCTGTTTATTCGCAATCCCGTTTGTTAGAGTCAGAAACAGGACGAACGATACTAACCGATTTTAACAAAAATAGTATTGCCGCCATTTTTTGTAATGAGATACTAGCTGGATTTGAACCATCGGTGATAAAAGTATTGAATCCTTTCCCTTTTGGTGCTAATATTACCACGACAAATGATAGCTCGTGTGCTTTAAAGATTGAATATCTTGGGCATTCTATAATTCTGTGTGCTGATATTCAGGAGCAAGGGATAGAATCTATCTTGTCAAGATCTTCAGAAATCGAGTCAGATATAATTCAAGTGCCTCATCACGGTTCGTTCGTAAGCAACACAAAAAAGTTATTTGGCGCTATAAATCCAAAGTATGCCTTCATCAATTCAAGTGAAGGCAGTGTTTCTCAAAGGACACGTGATATCTTACAAAAACGGCATGTCATAACCTTAGAAACACATTGCAAAGGTACTGTGACATTTAAACTGAACAAAAATGAGATAATGTACTCGACATTTGGCGAATGAAGCCTTACATTAAGATACCGTTAGTTATCATTCCATATCGCAGTAAACGGACACTACTTATAGTTAGACATATTTATGTCTCTTCCAATTTGGATACTTACAGGACCCACTGCCTGCGGTAAAACAGATATAGCCGTAAATATAGCTGAAACACTTGGAGCAGAAATAGTCTCTGCGGATTCAATG
This sequence comes from Planctomycetota bacterium, assembly GCA_023261445.1. Classification (GTDB taxonomy): domain Bacteria; phylum Planctomycetota; class Brocadiia; order Brocadiales; family Brocadiaceae; genus 2-12-FULL-39-13. Next base: position 10,921 of record JAHFOX010000054.1, on the reverse strand, counting down.
CTTGTCTATTGCGGTATGGACATTGGCACAGAGAAACCTCTTCCCGAAGTAAGAAATAAAATTCGGCATCACTTGATAGATATTGTAGAGCCGTGGGAGGAATATAGTGTCGGGCGATATGCGAGAGATTTTGAATCGGTTATTCATGAAGTTCATCAACGCGGCAAGCCATTTATAGTTGTGGGCGGCACTGCCCTCTATTTAAAAGCTATTATGAACGGTTTATTTGAGGGACCGTCTGCTGACTGGGAATACCGCAATTATTTAAAGTCTGTTGTTGTAAAACAAGGTTCGGGTTTCCTACACAAAATGCTTGCCGATGTGGACCCCGAAACAGCAAGAAAGCTGCATTTTAATGATCAAAAAAGGATCATCAGGGCGCTTGAAGTATTTAAAAAGACGGGGATAAAAATTTCCTCTTTCCAAACTCAATTTGGACGGAATAATCCTAGATATGATTGCATAATAGTAGCCATTAATTATGATCGCGATATTTTATATAAACGCATAGAGGCGCGCGTGGATAAGATGTTTCATCGGGGATTGGTAAATGAGGTACAAACTCTATTGAAAAATCAAATGGGATTAAGCAAACAAGCCTCACAGGCGCTTGGTTATAAAGAAGTTATTGATTTTTTCAATGGAAAGTATACAATTCCACAAGCTAATGATATGATTAAAAGAAATACACGCCGATTTGCAAAAAGGCAGATGACCTGGTTTAGAAGTTTTTCGAACATTCATTGGGTTCATGCACAAGCAGATGATGACGTAAAATATCTTTCAACAAAGGTCATCGAATTGTTTACAAATAACAAACCCTTATTAAAAGGCACAATATTATGATGAAATTTCGCAATTTCAACATCTCTCCTAAAGTTCCCACCTTTAATGTTCATAAGCTATCACGATTTTTAAAACAATTCAGAACAAATACAGCCTGGGGGCTGGATATCGGTGGTCATGCTTTAAAGGCAGTTAAAATTGTACAAACGCCAACAGAGATATTTATTGATGATATAGAAATTATTGAATATCCTGAGATTTCTGTTGATGTTGATTCCATAAAATCCAAATACATTAGAGACACTATTCAAGTATTTCTGGCAAAGCATCGTATTGCAAAAGCGGATAATGTATTAGTATCCGTTCCTGGACACCTTGCGTTATCAAGATTTACCACCATCCCGCCTGTAGATGAAAAGCAGTTAAGAGATATTGTTAGTTATGAAATAAAACAACAAATTCCATTTGATGCAAAAGAGATTGTGTGGGATTACTGCCAACTGCCCAAAAGAAGCGGCGCTACGGAAGGCTTAGAAATTGGACTCTTTGCGTCCAAGAAAATTTCGCTGGATAATATTTTGACAGATGTCGCGCCTCTTAAATTCAGGCTAACGGCATTGCAAGTCTCTCCTCTGGCAATTTACAATTTTATTCTTTTCGACCAACAGGTTGACGGGGCAACGATTATTATAAATATAGAGACAGAAAACACGGACTTGGTTATTGTTGACGGCATGCATTTTTGGATTAGAAGTATCCCGCTTTTCAAAGTAGATGCCGATTTTGTGAAAGAAGTCAATAGGTCTATAGAATATTATATATCTTTATCCAAAGAAACGCTGCATTTTAAAACCATTTTATTAATGGGCCGCAGTTTTAAAAATTCACACGACGTGAAGTTTATAGCAGAAAATTTTGGATATGAAGTAAAACTTCTCAAGACACTGAATAATTTGAAATTATCAAATAAAATTAGTCCTGCCTATTTCAGCGAATATTCTTTGGATTTGCCCATTGCTATAGGACTTGCAATTCAGGGCATAGGATTAGGATTGGTAAAGACAAATTTATTACCACAAGAGCTAAACAGAATGGTAATGATGTCCAGGAAGAAGCCTTATGCTATAGCTACACTTAGCTGTTTAGCTCTGCTATTTGCAATTCAATATGGCGGAACACAGATGCAAATTAAATATCTTAGTGGCGACAGTAATTACCATCAAAAAGTGTTGCAGAACGTTAAGGAGTTGGAAAAGAAATATAAAAATACTGAATCCATTGCACAAGCAAGCAAATCTACACTTAACCTCGTTGCATCCATTGACTCTTCAAGATATTTTTGGATTGAAGTGTTAGATAGGTTATTATCTTCAATACCAGATAATGTATCTGTAGCCAGCATCCAATCTTCGTGGGTAGAAGCAGGTACCTTAAAACTAGAAGTTTCTGGCAAACAAACACCTCAAGGTTTTTTCCAGGCACAAAAGACTGGTGTACCTGCAAAACCCACTTTTTCTAAGAAAGTACTACTTATGGGAATAAAAGGAGAAAGCAAGGAGCCAAGCATACGTTTTATCGAGGAACATATTCTAAAACCTATCCAGAATTTAACCATTGTTGACCAAAAAGTGCCGGCATTCAAAAATGTAGAAATAGTTCCCGGCTCTTGCCGTCAGGTGGATTCTAAAAATGATAAAGATAGGTATATCAGTTTTGAGATACGTTGGATTGTAAAATCACAGGATGAGGTTCAATCGGAGATAAAATCATTGTCTTTAATGCAAGGTACTCCGACATCATCTGTAAAATCCTAAATTCAGCGAAAGAAGTGTTAATTTATGGATGTTGGTAAAAATATAAATCTGTCAAGACTAAAGGAAACACTGCTTGGTATTTTTACGGGGATATATGGATTCTGGATATTTATTAGCATTGCTTTTTTTGTCCTTATAATGATTTTTATTGTATTTATATATGCACTTCCAAGTTCCTATAATAAGGCTTATCACGAGATCAATGATTTAATATCAGCATCAGAACAATATGCTTTCAAGAAAGACGTTTATAATGATAAATGGATTTCATCAAAAAAACAGGAATCCGAGCTATATGATAAAGAGTGTGAAAAATGCAGTGTATATCTTAAAGAGAGGGATACTAAGTTAGAATCCTTTTTCTTAATAGAGGATGCTGAAAGGGGCATGGCTAAGATTGAGGATGAGGCGCTCTGGAGGTATGAGTATATAGAAAGGGTTTCGGCTCTACTAACAAAACTAGGAGCAAATAATATAGCCGTTAACGAAGGTGCTTTGCCATTTCATACGTGGGGTTCAGATATTCCGACATGGGATATTATATTACCTGTACAAAAAAGATTCTGGATATTGGAATCTCTTATCAATATAGCTACTAACAATACCGGAATTAGGAGGATTGAAAAGATTTCGTTTCAAGAATCGTCCCCTACTTACAATCCTTCACTTGCAAACATTTATACAGTTATACCTATTACATTTAAAGTTGCATTACAATCAGAATACGTTAAATATCTGTTACATGAGATTCTTAAATCAGACATTCCGTTTGTTATTGAAAGTGTCAATATTTTAAGTACAGACGAAATCACTAATCTGCGTTCAACAAATGAAAATGGTACTGTTTTGGATAATGATATTGGCGACAATTCACTAAAACCAGTTATTGACGTTACTATTGATGCGTACGTCATTGATTATAAGGCATAGTTTTAAATATGGGCATTAAAACCCTTGTATTCAAACATATTGAGAAATTTATACTTGGCATTACGGTATGTTATCTAATATATGTTGCCGTCAATACTTTTATTGTATTAAATTTAAAGACGCATAGCGTAGACACAAAGTTATTATCATTGTCTGACACAATTGAGAGAAAGCTTAAGGCGAGTACCCCGCCTCCAATAAGCGTTGAGCTAAAAGATGCTGCACTGCTGGAACAACGTTTAACAAATCCTCCTTCCGTAAGTCTTTTACAACGCCCGCAAGTCTTCTTTAAGTTTTCAAAAGGAGAAGCAGTTTCTGAGATTACCGCCGGAGGTTTATTAAAAAAACAGGAGTCACAAGCTTCCCGGCGTTTAGAAGATGTGCTGCCTGGTAATATAGAATTTATCTTTAAAGGAGGCACTGCGGACATGGCGTTGATTCAAGTCAGGAAACTATATAAAGATAAATGGTGGGTAGAAAGTTTTGTAGTGGAGAAAGAGAAAACTATTGGTGAAACGAGAAAAATTGGGAATGATACTGTAAACTTTGATACGCAATGTAAATTAATTGAAATTATACCGCTTGCGCAAAAACCGCTTGTTATTAAGAAAACAACAGCTATCATGGACGAAAAGGGCGATTTTTTAGGCGCTTCCGTTACAGAAGAAACACAAATGATTTCAACTTCAAAGATTGTATTTGAAACAACTAAAGGAGAATCTTACAATCTGTGGATAGGGGAATTAGTAAATTTGGGGACAGACACCGTTACAGTCCAATCAACAAATACTTATTCAACTAATTAACACACATTTTTAAAAAGGGGGCAACATGAAAAGCATCTTTTCTATGATCCCAATCATTATATTGAGTTTATTGCTCCTCGTGCCATATCAACTATTGGCACAAAACAAAGATACTCCGCAGGCAAGCGCTCCTGTTATAAATAATTATTACCTTAAGACCGCAAAAATGCACCTTGGACAAAAAGACTATGTAAAGGCTGTTGAAGCGCTCGAATTGGCTGTTCTTTTGGAACCCGACAATGAGGAAGCAAAAACGCTATTAAAGGAATCCAGAAAACTCGTGGAAGGAGAAAAGAAGCCTTCCGTAGTACAAGACAAAACGCATGAAACAAAAGAAACAACAACTACACAACCCGATGGTATGTCTCAATTAATGCAAGATGTGTATACTGCTATCAAAGAGGAACGTTATAACGATGCTTCGGAGACAGTAGATGTAGTGCTAACGATTGATCCTACAAACAAAGAGGCTTTATATATTAAAGAAAGAATAAACGAGTTGAAACATACGCGAACAACAGAGAGTTTGAAAACTACGCAATCACAAGAAAAATTAAAAAACTATGAATACCTCAAGGAGTCATCCATTCCCTATCAGGACACCTTAAGATTCCCTGCAAAAGAGCACTGGAAAGATATATCAAAACGAGCGCTTCCAGAACTAAGTAAGATTGTAGAGGAAAACAAAAGAAAAACTGAACAACTCCGATTAATTCCCAGCCCAGCCGAAGAGCAGTTTCCAAAAGTTATTGAAGATGCCCTGAATACAATCATTTCATTTGAGTTTTTAGACACTCCATTAAAAGATATCGTAACCTTCATAAGGGAAAAAACAAATGTTAACATGGTCATAGATTCAGAAGCCAGAGATGCTTCTGTAACTTTAAAACTTAAGGATGTTCCATTAAGAACCACCCTGAAATATATCTTGCCTAAGGGATATGAATATGTTGTTGAAGGGGATATTATTCATATTTATAAACAGAAGATGGAATTAAGGGTTTATGATGTGCGGGACATATTAATTAATCTGGATGATAAAGAGCCCCTTAAATTTGATATTACGGCAGAGACGTCCTCTCAAATAGGTATGGGTATAACTAGAGCAGAAACAGTCAAGGTAAAGGATCCTTCTGAGCGCGTATTAGACCTGATTGAAATGATTGCTACTACTGTTGAACCGCTATCTTGGTCGTCACGCGCCAGTGTTATTGGTGCTTCTGCTACCGGCGGTCAACAACGGAGTGTCAATATTCCAGGCCGGGGCGAGGGGAGCATAATTGCAAGGATGGGTCAGCCAGGGGATTTAGTAGTAGTAAATACTAGATATGTCCATAAGCAAATTGAGGATTTATTAGCTTCTTTAAGATCATCGCAGAATCTTCAGGTGAGTATAGAAGCGCGATTTATTACTGTTTCAGACGAGTTTATGGAAGATATCGGAAGCAATATAACTAATTTCTTCAGTGATGAAACATCAATCACAACAGGCGCCGAGAGTATTAGCGGTGGGCTCAGCCTGAACTATTCTATACTAAATGATTCAATGCTGGCGGGGTTTTTAAGGGCTGTTCAGGAAAGCAAAGACTCTGAGGTGCTCACCTCTCCCCGAATAACACTCTCAAACACTCAGCGCGGGAATATTGCAGTTATTAAAACCGTTAATTATGTTAAAAGCACCTCCGTTTCTGAAGGTGTTGTAACACCTATTGTTGGTACGATACCTGAGGGAACCACCTTTGACGTTAGGCCTGTGGTAAGTGCAGATAGGAAATACATTTATCTTGAAGTGACCCCTTCTGTGTTTGATATTGCAAAACTTGAATCTTTTACTTTTAGCGGATTAAACTCGGACGCTAATATAGGCGGTGGAGGCGCCGGGACGACAAATATCCCTCCCGAACAAACTATTCAGCTACCAGAGGTAAATATTTCTCAGCTATCTGTTACAGTCTGTGTGCCTGACAAAGGCACGCTTATAATTGGCGGGTTGGGTTCTATAAACAAAGATAATTCAACAACAGGTATCCCAATCTTGTCTAAGATACCAGTATTAAAACTATTATTTTCCCATGACCAGAAATCTAATATAAAATCAAATCTGATTATTCTCTTAAAGCCTACAATTATTATAAAGGAGGAGCAAGAGGCAAATTTCCTCCATCTATCGGACAAGAAGGTCAATGTAATCAATTCCAACAAAAAGAAAAAATAATAAGGTTTCGCTTTATGATTAATAGACAATGTGTAAATCAATCTAGGAGGTGTAATTATGCGCAGAATATATAATACAAATACGATATTGCTGATTATTATTGCCTTATTAGTTATTCTCCTGGTTTTCAAGAATACGACAAACTATGTAGTGGCGCAGGGAGACGGAAATGCAGGGCATGTTTTTGGAGTGGTGGGAGAGCGGCAGAATAACAGACAGCCATTTTATCTCGTGGATACTAATGAAGAGACGGTCATGGTTTATGAATATTTTCAGGGGGGCGGATTAGGTCTTGTGGCAGCTCGAAGTTATAAATACGACAAAAAACTGAAAGAGCATGGAAGGCCTTATGGTTTATCTGTTGAAGAAGTGAGAGCTGAAGTCATAAAAGAGCAAGCAAAATAATGCGAAATTGTTACAATTCCCCAATCTTAGAACTCTTTTTGGAGGCAATTTGAATCAGCCTTGTTTTGAGTTGTGCAAATGGAAAATTCTTACCTGGACAAGCAGTTCCCTTCTGATGTACCTGATTATGTAGCAATACATTTGATAAAGGAATATCATATCTTCTGGAAAGATACTGAACAAGGTTTGCCAACGATTCAAACTGCTTATTAGTAGGAACACTTTCCTTTTCGAAGTTACCTACCAGGCAAATCCCAATTGCTACACGATTACAATCCATGTTTGCTGTATGCGCACCGTGAATCTGTTTTTTCCACCGATTGGCAACCTCAATTTCACCATCTCCGGAAGACGACCCGTTTCCTATCACAAAATGATATGCCAGACCGTGTTCCCACCCCCTCTTTTTTTTGTGGTAATAATCAAATATAGAGGCATTCCCCTTTTCTGTAGCACTATGATGAATGACAATATACTTCCACTGGTTTTCGCTTACATCCGGAATACAAAGTTGGGTAAGATTTTGTGTTGAGGCAGTTTTTCTAACTTTTACACTATCGGGAAAAAACATGTAAACAAGTGATATAGATGTGACGATAATCGTAGCAAAGGAAAGATGTTGTATGGTTCTTTCATGTCTATGCATTTTTTTATTCCAAAATAATTTCATAGCAACATTTATTTAGATACGGCAAACAATGTTATCAAAAATTTTTCTATAAATAAAAAAGCCTTACTTGAAGAAAAATACTTAATTTAGAATATCTTCGGTAGTAAGGCTATCTTTTAAGCGTATTAGAAACTTTATCTATAGCATACCTTTTGATTACCTAAGCTCATGAACAAAAACGCCTTAAAGACCCTATTACTTTGCGTCCCCCAATTACTTGGGGTTTGCCTTTATCGGTTATTTTAATTATAAATACAATTACTATATTGTCAATTACTATATTATCAATATGTAAATTATTGATAATTTGATACCTGATAACATAGACTAAAAATATGCTATAGACAAGTAAAACAAGTTTTATACCTCAATTGTTAAGCAATATTAATACTTTCAAGCAATACTTCCTGTGCTAGTGGATCAGTTATATCGGTTAAGACTTCGATATTTAGCTGCGCTTCTTCTGCAATTGTTCCGTGTGCGGCGTGGATGAAATGTTCACGAAGTTGGGTGGGTGAAATGTGGGATAGTGCGCCAATCTTAACCGTTAAGCTGGTTACCTTGCTTGCATGTCGTTCAATCGCAACGGCTAATATTTTACTAATAATGGCAGAGACGAGAGAAGATTCGGGGGCAATTTTCTGGCGTGTGCGTCCAGTAAGCAACATACAGTGTTCTTTTTTCATTTCCGCTGATAGTCCAACCTGTCACTTCTTTTTCACTGCCTTCGGCATAGAGCCTTGTGCCAGCGAATACAGAGGATAACGACAGGGCAATAACACCAAACATCATGGTTACACCATATTTCATGTATTACCTCTTCCTGCTTCTTTTTAAATGAAATTATTGAAAAAGTTTTGATAATTCAAACTACTTATCCATTACTTTTCTGTGGTTTTCTGCGAATTCTGTAATCGGAACTAACTTTAGCCTCCCTTTTTAAATCCCTTTTGTCTGTACCGTCCAATTGGTTATCAATAAATTTAACCTTTCCCTCCATTACACAACCTTTCTGTAATGGCAGGCATGTTTTCCTTAGCCTGATACAATCATTATTTACAAGATGAGGGCAGTTCCAGCTCATTTTTTATTAAGAACCTCCAAAAGTACTTGAGCATTATTTTTCTTTTCATCTTTAGCCGCGTATAAAAGTGTAACTGTTCTATCTTTTCCTAAATCTGTTAATTGTTTTAGTAGATCGTCCTTTTCCTTTAGTTCTTCTAAATAGCGGATTTTAAACTCTCGCCAGCGTTCCTCTTTGTGTGCAAACCATTTGCGGAGGTTGTTACTGGGGGCAGCCTCTTTCATCCAGTAGTAGATTTTAGCCTCTTTTTTCTTGAGACCGCGCGGCCATAGGCGATCAACCAATATCCTCGCGCCATCAGCTTTATCATGTTTATCATAAACACGTTTTATCAAAAACATAGTATAACATTTGTCTAATTTTTGATGTATTTCTTTCTTAATAACCAGCTAACAGATTCTTGGGAGTTGGTCGCCAATGAGCATATCAATAACCCTTGTTCCGCCAATTACAGTCTTAAGACATACCTTGCCTTTAGGTTCATTAGTTACCGCTCCAATGATTTCGGCATCCTTGCCAATGCTGTCTTCTTTGAGTATGTCACAGACCTTAACAGCATCATTTGCCGAGGCGACAATCACCACCTTTCCTTCATTTGCAATATAAAGAGGGTCGTAACCCAGTATCTTACGCAACGCCCTTACGCCGCTATTAATGGGGATGTTTTGTTCTTCGATTACAATACCATATTCTTGTGTGTTTACAATCTCATTGAGTGTGGTTGCAAGACCTCCCCTTGTGGGGTCTCTCATGAATTTAATATTAGTGCAAGAATTAATTATTCCGCCAATTAGATTAGAAAGGGGGGCGCAGTCACTCTTTATAGGCGGATTAAAACCTAGTGGTTCCCTTTCAGAAATCACAGCCAGCCCATGGTCTCCAATTGTGCCGATGATAATTATCTTACTTCTAATTTCAAGCGATGCAAGACAATTTAGTGTTGTTTTTATAGCGTATTTTTGTATAGTTTATGATTACGTGCGGCATCAGAAAAGGGGGAATTCAAATGAGTAAGAATTTATATGCAATTGTGGACGGGGAGGTACATCCTTTCAATTGTTACAAGGATTACGCCGAATTGGATGCGCTTGTTGCCTGTGCCAACACAGAAGAACATGCAATGGAATTAGCAACCATGTACGAGCATGGAGAGATTGAACCGAGCACTATTCATTGCGATAAATGCGGTGGAACCCATGAAGTGTTACAGGAAAGTGGGGAATGACCCGGTGAACATTTATCATAATTTAGCATAATAATAGATATTGTTGCAATATATTGAAAATATTCTCTGTATGCCGACACGGTCTTATCCCGATGTATGACCTTTAATCCATACGAGCTTTGGTGAAAGCTCATCATAGAGTTTAAAAAAACTTTTGTAGATATCTGCATTTACTAAAGTTGTACCTTTTCTTTTACTGAGATAATGAACGCTCTCAAGTCTCTTTCTCCGCCGCAACAAATCAACTGCTGTACGACAGTCTGTGTAAATAGTTATAGATCCTATTCCCCCAGAGGTTTTGGTCTCGTTATCTAATTTGAGAAATTCGAGAGCCCAAAGCAATGTCTGAAGTTCCAGCCGCGTATTCGTTGTATGCCCCACAATCCTTGTTTTCACTGCATCCGGCGCATACAATTCCTCTAAGACTTTCTTATTTGCCAGCGCTTCCCATGTCATTGGGATGTCTTTTATTATGGAAAAGGATGTATCTTTTCATCCAGGAAAGATACGTTTGTTCTGTCCTGATGGAATAGTGTTTTAATCGAATAAGATCCCGGGCCTGTTCTAAAAGCTTTTTCGGTTTATCACTCATCGTTTTCAATTGACTAAAACAAATTAACTTACTATGATAAGGGAAATTTTATATAGATTTCTGTAAAAGTCAAGAAATATTGTGATATGCAGAATTATTTCTGCATACTTAATAGTTAGCTGACTGAAGGACGATTCGGAAATGAAGATATGTCCATTCTGCGCAGAAACAGACCTCCAAGACAACGCGAAGGTCTGCAAGCATTGCGGCAGAGATATTACGGAAGCCGAGAAGCCATTTTACAGCCGAAACATTGGGTGCGCTCCTGTCTTGGGCGTAGTCTTTGTCATTGCCGGTTTCTTCTTCTGGCCGCTGTGGATTCTCGCTGTGCTCCTTTTCATATTGGTGGCGGTCAAGAAGTAGAGCGACTATGGAACAGCTAACAATTCGGTGC
>JAHFOX010000005.1 GCA_023261445.1 Planctomycetota bacterium | reverse complement strand
GCAACTTCTCTTTTAAATCCTTTAAAGCCACACTGTGTATCTACAATTCCTCCCAGCAATACCATGTTTACCATAAAATTAAATATTTTACCCATCTTTTCTCTGTACCATGGTTGATGAACAATGATATTAGAACCGGGCATACTCCTTGACCCTATGACTACGTCATATTCATTTATAAGGTATGGCAGGCATTTATCTATTTCTTCGATAGGTGTAGAAAGGTCTGCATCAGTAAAGAAGATGTATTTCCCATTTGCGGATAACATGCCATTTCTAACTGAATAACCTTTGCCCTTGTTTTGTCCATTTGTCAAGATGATGATGCTTTTGTCCGAACCAGCAAAATTACGCGCCATTTTTAACGTGTTATCTGAGGAGCCATCATCCACCACAATAATTTCATAGGAATAGTTTTTTGAGGAAAGATAAGCACAAACCTTATTGAGTGTAGGTAATAACCTTTTTTCTTCGTTATAAGCGGGGATTATTATTGATAGGAAACATTCTTTCATTTATAAGTTTATTGCCTTTGGACACAGATAAACAAGGATTTTCAGTGTTTTATAAATAAGAAGATAAAATTATTGTCGTTCGACAAAGCGCTTACGACGGAGTCTGCGGTATCTTTGAAAATCTGCGTCCTGATTAATCAAGTTAAAACTTAAGGTCGTTTACGCTAAGAATAGCCGTTAACATAGAAATAACGATTACGCCTATAACAGCGCCCATAAGCAATATGAGCATCGGTTCTATCATTGTTACAAGCCTCTTCATTCGTTGTTCGGTGTCGTTATCAAAATTATCTGCAACCTTGAGAAGCATTTGGTCTAAGTTCCCTGTTTCTTCACCAACTTTCAAGAGGTGTACGGCAATTTCTGGTAGAAATCCCCTTTGTGCAAGCGATAACGTAAGACTTGCCCCCTCTTTTACATTAATCTTTATATCTATTAAAATATTAGCGAGATATTGATTCGATAAAACATCTTTAACAATATCCATGGATTTAAGGAGTGGAACGCCATTTTCCAATAATGTGCCGAGTGTTCTGGCAAATCTGGATATTTGTATTTTCCATAAAAGGTTGCCAACAACGGGGAGTTTCAACATTTTTTGATCCATTTTTATAGATATGTTCTTATCCTTCCTTATCCTTTTGTACAAAAAGAATATAGCTATAATGACAATGATTAGTGCCCAGCCATATTTTATGGAATATTGGCTGATACCCATGAGTATCATGGTTGAAAAGGGAAGCGAGATACCCATTCCTTCAAAGATTTGCGAAAATTTGGGAATAACGTAAACAATAAGCGCCCCAACGGATAAAAGGCCTGTACTACTTAACAAGAGCGGATAAATCATTGCAGAAATAATTTCTCCTCTAACTTTTTGTAGTCTTTCTTGAAATGTTCCTAATCTCTTAAGCACCTGAGGTAACACACCACCTTCTTCTCCAGCGCGTATCATATTTATATAAACACTTGAGAATAATTTGACATGGTTTGTAAGCGCTTCAGCAAAGGACTTACCACCCTTAATCCCATTTAATAAATCTTCAACAATGTTTTTGATTTTATTGTCATGCCCTGACAAAAGAATAGACAAGCTTTTGTCTATTGGAATGCCTCCTTCGAGCAACGTTGCCAGTTCTTGGGTAAAAGGCAAAATAGCCTTCTTGCTTGTACGATTTTGAAAAAATCCAGATTTCTTATCCTTAGTTATCTGGTGAATATTTAGAATAATGTGACCAGATTTACGCAGTTCGTTGATGAGATCTATCTTACTGGTAGCCTCTTTTTCACCTTCGATGACACTACTTGATGAAGTTAGTAATTTGTATTTAAACTTACTCATGAGATATTATTGTTTTATATTTGATCTTATTATGACAATTTGTTCTTCACCGTACCAATCAAGCTTAATTTGTTCTTCTTCAATGCTTTTTACCTTGTACTCTGCAATTTCATCACCCTCCTCAATATAAATGAAAGGGTTTTTGTTTTTAGTTGTATCCGGATTCTCTATTAATGCCTTTTTGGTGTCTCCTATAATAATAATTCCACGCAAATTAATCTTTTTAGGTGGTTCTTTAGGTTTTTTTTGTTCTACAGGTGTTACAGCTCCTACAGATTTCCCTTGTTTTGATGCTGTCTTTGTTTCTGGAGGGTTCCAGGCAGTACGAGTTGGCGAAAAAGGATTGTTTGTCAGTGCGAGTCCATAATAATCTATCGGTTTGACATTCATGTCCAGCGGGGGTAACGGAATATTATTTATAGGGTTTTCTTCTATATGTTTTTCTGATTTGAATACATTTTTTGGGGGATAATAAACTAACAACACAATAATAGTTACGAGGCTGATTACCCCAGTTAGTAAGACAAGGTTTATTATAGGTAAATAATGCTTCCATTTCTTTGTACTCTTACCAAAGATGTGCGTTACAAGCTGTAATAATTTTATATTGGCATTAGCGGAGTTCATACACGTTATGACTTCTTTTCCATTTCTATTGAAGCAATGGCAGTGAAGGTGGAAGAAATTGTTGCACCTTTTACAGCACTTAACCCTAGTGTTTTGATTCTTATATCGTCAATAAAAAGTAGTATGTCATTATTGTATTCTATGCTATGCAAAAAACTTTGTAGCTTCTGAGAGCTGTTTATGTCGTTTATTTCGACATTGATTGATATAGCAATTAGATATGGATTTTTATTGATTATTTCTTTTTTTAAAACTGTACTTCTGGCTACATCAAATCCAATCTTGTCAGCCAGTTCATCTACAATATCCTGTAATTTTGCTGAGGCAATGTCTTCTGTTTTTTCGGACAGAAATTTATCTTTGAGTTCCGCATAATATTGTTCTAAATCGTTTAACCTTGTTTCATATTGTTTTTTATTGGTTACAAAGGAACGATATTTCGTCAATAGTTTTTGTTGTGTCTCAAGACGCTCTTTAGTTTCAGTAATTGACTTTAAGAAAGGAGTGATTGCCATTCTGTCAATGCCGATATAAAAGAGAACGATTATTGCAGCAATTAATAGTACCCTTTCTCTTGTCTTAAATCTTTTAAAGCGTTCTAAAAGTTTTTCCATATTTTAGTGTTTCTCAATAGTTCCTCTTATTCTGAATTTTTCTCTGCCGCTTTGTGTTTTTGTGACAGGAGAGGACAAGCCTACTCCCGAAAAAAGAGGAGAGCTTTCTAAAGTTGGTATCAAATTGGTTGAGGATACTGCATCGCCTTCTAGTTCGAAAGAGTTGCCTGCAATTGTAACGGCCTTTGCCCATGCATCGTTGGGTAATACCTTTGCCAATTCCAATATTACATCAAGTCTGGGAGTATATTTCTCTCTTATATTATTGACATGGGTAATAGTTTCGTCAAGGGCCGTTATACGTTCGTGTATTTTTTCAACAGTTGAAACATCTTTTTTGATTGATTTGATTTGGGTATTTACAGTTTTTAGTAGTGCCAGATTATTTATCTTTTGAATATATGGAATAAGAAATGCAAATAACATTAAAAGACCTATAAAGAAACACATTGATGTAATTTGGGTATTTAATCGTTTTTTGTGAAATTTAACAAGACTTAGGTTGCATGGGTAGTTTGACAAACCATAAAGTCCTGCACCGTATGATTCAGAGTATTCATCCAGTAATTGAAAAGGAATCTTGTATTCATTTGATAAAAATCCATTGTTAAAGTTTATTAATAATATTTCATCCGGAGGTTTTGTTTTGATTTGGTTAGTCAATTCAACCTCAGTTTTTGCAATAGAGGATATAACCAAGTGACTATTTTCAAATAGATTGTAGCTATAATTGCTTGTGTTTTTACTGGCTAATACAACAGTCCCCTTTTTTTCCTCGAGAATTGGGAGGAATGCGAAAGGTGAAATAATAACCCGTGAAGGTGTAATCTCCAAGGCTTGCAACTTTAATAAGATATTATCCAATTCTGGTTTTTTGACAGCGACAATGAGAACCTTTGTTTCGTGTCTGGCTTGAGATACAGGATGAATATCAAAATAAACATCTTCATTTTTAAAAGGAATAAAGCTATCCAATTGATATCCAAGCGCTTCTCTTAGCTCTTTGAGGTTAGAATGTGGATAATCAATTTCTCTTACAATGGCTAGTTCCCTTGGTAAAGAGAGAATAATT
The DNA here is from genome assembly GCA_023261445.1 of Planctomycetota bacterium. Taxonomy (GTDB): domain Bacteria; phylum Planctomycetota; class Brocadiia; order Brocadiales; family Brocadiaceae; genus 2-12-FULL-39-13. Next base: position 46,524 of record JAHFOX010000005.1, on the reverse strand, counting down.
TCCTCTACGAATTTTTCCCGTTGAATTATAGAGGGGTTTAATTGGGTGGTGTCCTTGAGTATAAAATCTTTGATTTTAAATGTTTCATGTGTATATTTAACCAGTTTTCTGCAAACAGTCGTTATTACAAGGTCATTCCCGTTTATGGATAATCCCATTGCTCTTTGAGAAAACATACTAACAAAAGGCAGTTTGTTCATATTGTCTAATTCGTTAAACTTTATTCAGGATAAGTCGCAATAATTCTACAAAAATCAATGCCTTTTTGAACGAGTACCCTGTAAGAATTATTCACTTTATTATCTGCAGAAGAGGAAATTGAATTAATCGTCATGTAGTTTGAGTTGTCTATTGTTATATAGTTAATAATTTTTTGAAAATCTGCACCAATAATTCCAAAAGGCCTGAATATTTCCTTTAAAACTTTAGCGTTTCTAATTATTTTGTGTTTTCTACGGAATTCAACTATTGCCTCAGCTACTTCCTGGGTAACCATAGGGACATAAAGAAGGACTTCCTTTGGTGCAAAATTGATGTTGATTTTGCCAGTTCCATAAATTGTTAAGTGTTCCCGTAGTAGTTCAAATATTTCTGGGGTAACGCCACGAACTAATGCTAGTTCTTCGATGGTTTCAAAGGGGCCGTTTTTTGGTTCGTATGGTTCTGGTAATGTATCATAATACTGCTTTTCCGCTCCGTTGACGTGATGTAAATCATCTTCGTCCAACCAATCAAGTATAGAATCTGTTATAATTTCCGCATCAAATTCTTCTAGTTTATATGCAATTAGAACTTTAATGAAACCAGATTTCGTTTCATTTGTAATTTTATTTACATTTATTTTTGCACCTTCGTCACTAATAAATATCTTACAACTTCTATCACCTATTTTTAGTGAATATGGTCTCTCACTGGGAGTCCATACGACGTTTGATTTATGTTTCTTATCCGCATCTTGTTCTTCGGTATTTTTTAGTTTTACGGAACTACCACTTTGGGTTTCTTTCTTCTGTTCTTTTTGTAATAACATTTGAGTAGCATAGATACAGGCTCCACGTGCGGCATAAATATTTTTTACACGCTCGGTAAAAGTGATTTCAGTTTTTATAGCAAGACCAGTATTGCGCGTAAAATTTAGTGCAATAAACCCTAAAATTACTATTGCCCAAAGGCTAAAAATGAGGACGTAACCATGATCGGAGATATAAGCTCTAGCTCCCTTCCATTTTTTGATACTGCCAACTTTACCGCCATCGGGATTCTTCCTGTTACTTTTTCTTTCCATGTTAAATTTGTACCTTCTATAATATCGGCATCTTGAACGGGTTCCTCTGTGGTATCTTCGAGATCTGATCCTTCTCCAGTTTTATTCTTTGCCGCATCAAGATATGCGAATGAAATCGTTGTGCAATCACTGAGAAACGTGGTGTTATCTTTAAATATGCTTATGCTGCTTTCGGGTTCTTCGGATAATTTAATTAATGTTTTTGGATTGACTTTTGTTTCTGTGTAAATGAGATCCCACAAGCCATTATCAATATTTAATTTGACTAAGTAATTGGCTATTATTAATCCCAGACCATAATGTTTTCTGAAAGAAAGAGGTGAAATAAATGTAATAGAATCTTTTTCTCCTATAAAAAAGGCAGAGGTCTTTTTCTTGGTTTTTTCATCTATTTCGGTTAGCAGATCAGTCTTTTTTGGAATGTTTTGAATACGTAATGAAGTGACCTGCTGCCAGAAAAAATCAAAAGCAGCCTTTTCCTTTGTTGTGTCATTATACCAAGACTCTTCTCTTTCCATAGAAAACAAACCTGATCTTATTGCATAAGCACCGGACATGATCAAAATTGTACCAATGAATATAGCTATTAGTAGTTCAAATAAGGTAAAGCCTTCTTTACGTTTCATTTTTTAACCTTTTTGTAAAAAGCGGTGTCTACTCTGATAAATTATCCTCCATCTCTGATTCGTCTTCTTCAGATTCTGCGGTAAAATAAACTGTGTCAATGTTTATTCCTTCAACAACTATACTAAGAATTCTGGCCCCTTTAGGAGGCAATTCTATCATAGCTTTATCCGTGTCCGATAAATACATATTCTTTATTTTTTCTAAAGCTTCTTTACGCTTATTTATTTCCGATACTTCCCATTTGATTCCATCATTTGTTGTGCCCTCAATATTCTTTTTTTCGATAGTTTCTTCATGTAGTTCTGTAGGTTTTTTACCAAGTATTCCCAAGTAGGACTCTTCCATCTTTGTTCTGGCAAGGAGTAGGAATTTTGTATGCTCATCAATTTTCCCCCTTAACTTTGAGGAATTTCCAATCAAACCAAAAAAAATGCCAACGGATATTCCAATGATTGCAAGCGCTATCATGACCTCAAGGATAGTAAAACCGCCGCGGCTGACTGTATTAGTATTTTTCAACCTCATTTGTCCTCTGGGTTATTAACGGTTCAATTTCCTTTAGCTTCTTTTGGAAAGCAGTGGTTAGTGAGTCCGCTTCTTCTGCATTGTTAGCTATATAAGGTGTTATCAACATTATTAACTCTGTTCTTCGTGTTGCAATAGAAGTAGATTTAAACAAATTTCCCAAAAAGGGGATATCACCTAGGAGTGGTATTTTACTTGTGCTTTTTTCATCTTTTTGCTCAATTATGCCACCTAAGCTTATTGTATGGCCACTCTTTATTATTAAGGAAGTTTCTGCATTACGTGTGGAAAAGGTTGGTGAATTACTAACACCAGTAGTTGTTTCTTCGGCATTGCTTACTTCCTGTTTTACATCAAGTGTGATAAAATCATTTTCAGCAATATGAGGAGTTACAGTAAGAATGATGCCTGTATCACGATATTGTACCTGTTCAAATGTAACCGTAGTGCCTGATTGTTGACCAGAACTTGCAAGAATGGGTACTTCGTTACCAACTTGTATATTTGCAGATTGTTCGTCTCGCACAAGGAGATGAGGTGCAGATAGTATCTTTGCATTAGTATTTGTTGCTAGAATATCCATCAAGATTTCAAAATTACCTTTAGTATATGTTATGGTTGGTGTTTCAGAAGTCTTTTTAATGTCCCCCAATCCAAATAAATTAATGCCATTTCCCAAATCCCATGACCATTCTGTTCCATAGTCCAAACTACTACTAAGATCCACTTCTATAATCATAGCTTCAATAAACACTTGTTGTGGGGTGGCGTCCATAGCTTCTATTATTGCTTTCATACCTCTATAATCGCTTGGTAATGATTTAATTACGATTGCATTTGTTTTTGGCTCGGCTATAATTTTCATTGGTTCGAGTTGTTTCTTGCCATACGGTCTCGGTTGCTCAGCTATTTTTTCTTTGTATATTTGTGATAGAATCGGCACGATCGTTTCAGCCTTTTGATGTTGAACTTTATATATGTAAAGGTGAGGGTCTTCTTCTAATTCCGTCGGAGGAACATCAATACTTTTTATCCAGATATCTATTTTAGGTAAAAGTTCAGGTATCTTGGTAACAATCATCATCTTATTCGATTCCGTAAATGGGACACAACTAAATTCGGCATCAGGACCTGCTTTCGCTCCTAAAGATTGTGCAAGAGTAGCAAGGTCTTTAGCCATATTTCTTGCGTCAGCATATTTGAAATCATAAATTTTTATGGCTTTACCTGCAAAAAACGGCACATCAAATGTCTTTATTAATGTAAGTAGTTTCTCCATATTTGAGGCATGGTCAATAAGTATGAGATATTTAGAATCGCCATGATTAATAATATTCCCAAGATTTGACATAAATGGCCTTATTGTGGGATTCAGATTTTTCGGGCTTTCATATTCGAGAGGGACTATTTGAGTTATTATATCTTTGCTTGAGGGAGGGATTTTGTCTCCGGTTATAATGATGTTTGAGTCCAGTTTGGCATCTGCCCTTGGAAGAACTCTATATATATCACCATCTTTTATTATTGAAAAATCATACACGTAAAGCAACGTGTTGAGCATTGAAAGAAGCTCTTCTTTATAAACCCTTCCTGTAGCATGAAGGTTTATAGGTCCTCCGACTCTTTTATCTAAGATATAGTTTACGTTAAGAATTCCACCCAATATAATGTGTAACACATCCTTTATTTCTGCGTTATCGAAATTGAAGGCAATATCAACTTTATCTCCAGTATATTCGGGTTTACGAAGAGAGGGTTCAGGCTTTTTCCGTTCCTCTGCATATAAAAACTCACTTGGTATGGCTTCTTTTTTTCCCTCAGCCGCGCCCCTTTTTTCAGTTGAAATTTCATATTCCCAAGCCCTTTTTTCCGCCTCTTCAGTCGTTGTGGAAAGAGTTACGGGCTTCCTAAATGGTGTAAAATCGGATTGTTTTGTCTGCGTCTCTTTACAACCAATTCCAAAAAAGATAAGAAACACTAGGCTTAAGAGAAGGTATTTACTCATCAATTTATTCTCCAGTGAGTGGATAAACTTTTCAATTACTATACAACCGTACTTCTTATTTATGTCATTTATTAAAAGGAAGTACAACTAAATTTATTTCAAAGTTAATACGTTTAAGTTTAACTATACTGACAGGTAAGCGCAGCGTGATGCGGAAGGGGGGACTTGAACCCCCACCCCGGTATAAGCGGGACTAGCCCCTCAAACTAGCGCGTCTGCCGATTCCGCCACTTCCGCATTCAAAGAATTGTTCGTATCTGATTAAAATGAAACTACTTAACAATTCTAACAATACACTATAAAAAGTCAAATATTTTTGTGAAATGCAGTGTTTCAAAGTCGTTTGTACATTTTTTAAAACGTTATTAAAGTGTTAATTTTCCCCGATTCTATCACGAATTTCAAGGTGTTCAAGGGAATTTAGTGGTATGCTTTTGGTAGTAATATTTAAAAGGTTCTTTTAGTCTAATATTGTTGTGGTATTCACTTGATTTCTGTAAATACTATCTATAAATTATGGGATAGCGTAAGATTACCCCGAACCAATTCTTTGATACGAAGTAGGGTTTCAATAGCGAAGAAGTTTGCTATAACGATACTTTATTATACGTATTATCAACAGTGACAGGGGGGGCATAGTGGTTTATGAAGCCATTTATTCCTAAAAAACAAGGACTTATACTTGTTGAGTTGTTGATAGTTGTTGGTATAGTTACTATTCTTGCTGGTATCATTTTCCCAGTCCTCAACGTAGCCAGTCATAAGGCTCAACATATCGAGTGTGTCAATAACATGCGACAGTTGTTCATTGCATTTGAACAATATGCAAACGACAATAATGGTTTGTTGCCACGATCTAATAATAGTGATACAAGTAAAGATGGCACAAAAAACTGCAGTGGTGAGGTTTGGTTTAAAGCCGTTGATAATTATTTATCAGCATTACAACCTTCTAGCCAAAGGGACGAAATTTTATTAGAAGAACGACTTATGTTTGTAAAACAAGATCCTATTTTCAAAACAATACCTGTTTCCAATCAGGATGCAACTCGCACAATAAAGATGAATCAAAATCTTGTATCAGACTCTGAGTGTCAACGATCTATTGAAACTATTGAAAATCCTACAAAGACCGTATTGCTGTTTGATGGGAATATCTATAATAGTAGTGGAAATTATAGTACCGCAGTAGCGAATAAATTTGAAGGGTCGTATGGAAGTGTTGCACAGAGGCACTCAAAAGGTGCTAACATTCTTTTTATGGATGGTCATGTGGAACGCATACAGAATGGTAATTCAGACGGTAAAACGAATAAGGGGTGGCCAAATAGACAAGCAGGGCAGGAATTGATTTGGGACCCGGAGAATCCTGATTTACCATGAAAGATATGTTTTCTAACGATCTTCTCTTGCATCGTTAACCTTTGCCCATCGTTTACCTAAAGGTTTTTTCCAACGAACATCAACATAGTCCATCATTTTCAGATGGGTTCCTTCTGATTTTGCAATACTTAGGAGGTTTTGTAGCTTTTCTTTATCAGAGAGTTCGTTCGGTTCGTTACACAGGGGAGAGCATCCCCATCGTATTTGTGTATTATTCTCCGTCCACAGAATAATATCACTCTTGCCTGTGGTTCTTTTTTTACACACATTTGATACATCTACCGCCAAAATCTTGAAGATGTTATGAATGTTATTTGCCCTTAGAAATTTAATTAATTCAATTCCGGCTTTAATTCCCTTATCGTTCCACTCGCTTCCATATAGAGGCAGCCTTGCAGGTTTATTATTTTGGATATATGGACTATCGTATTCTGCATTTGGTAATATGTAATACTCTTTTGGTAATAATACGCCGTCGTCATCCACGAGATAAGTGTTGCGTCCGCTTTTAACTACTGCTGTTGGTTTGCGTAAAACGAGTTTAATATTTAATTTATTAGGAAATATCCTTTTGATCGAATCCACTTTCTTAATCAAGACAATTCCACCATAAACGTCTGCTATTTTCGGAGTCAAGTTGTTTTCAAATATACCATAGTATTCGTTTATGGCTGATACGTGTTTTATATCATTAGTGAAACGCTCTGTTACCCAGGACGGCGTGTTGAAAGAAAAAGTAGAGGGACTAACCTTGAAAACATTTAAGTCTGTCGTTGAATGCCAAATGCGCTTCATTCCCCATATAGGTAAAATTATTATACATGCAGATACAAAAAACAGTAAAAGAAAGGAGTATAGAAGCCTTTTTTGTTTTTCCATTTTAGTTGAAAGGAAATTCAAAAAAGGCTTGTGATTGGAAGTGCTATTTATAATGTTTTTAATTTTGTATTGATGCATCTGTACTTACAAGACTATTATGAAAAGCGATTTCTGTAATCTTTTTGCATAATAAAGGAAAAGATATACCTGCCGCTTTTGCTGCTTTAGGCAGTAAACTTTTCTCAGTAAAACCAGGGATTGTATTTACTTCCAACAAATAAAACTTACCGGCATTGTCCATCAACATATCTACTCTGGAAAATCCCCTGCAACCAAGGACTTTGTGCGCATTTAAAGCGAGTTCCTGTGCTTCATTGTATGCAGAAAGCGGAAGAAACTCGATATTGTTTAGAAGATCGTTTGCGTTTCTTTCTGAGTTCGGTTTTACGATTAGATATTCTGTTCTATTGTCTTTATATTTGGCGTCATAATTATAAAACTCCACCGCTGGTTTTATTTCAATAATGGGTAATGCCTTGTCATCTAATATGCCGACGGTTAGTTCCCTGCCCTTTATATATTTTTCGATAAGGAGTTCATATCCAAACTCAAATGCCTTTTCCAAACCTGTTTTAAGATTTTTAATATCTTTAATTATTGATATGCCTATACTAGAACCATTTCTTGTGGGTTTCAACACTACCGGTAGTCCAAGCTTGTTTACTTCTTGTTCTATTTCCACAAATTCCTGAAACTCAGTTACGGTAATATAGCTTGGAGTTGTAAGTCCTGCACTGATAAAACGTTTTTTGGTTGCCAATTTATCCATAGCAAGTTTGCTGGCATTTATTCCCGAACCGGTATATAGAATTCCTTTTGATTCTAAAAGTTCTTGTACCCCGCCATCTTCACCAAAATATCCATGTAAGGCAATAAATGCAACATCTATTTCCATGTGTTCTAGTTCTTCGATTTTTTCATCCTTCACATCAATACAAGAGACGTTAAATCCCGCTTCAGTTAATGCCTTTGCCACGGCGCTACCAGAACGCAAAGACACTTCACGCTCAGGAGATATACCACCCATTAGCACAACAATATTTTTTGGCTTCATCTCATTCCCCTTTATCCTAGTTTTGAAACTAAATCATAAGCGACTTTCCATATATTACCTGCGCCCATTGTTATGATAATATCACCACGTCTTGCGTTTGCGTAAATGAAATCAACAATATCAGATAATTGCGGTATATACTGAACATCTACACCCGCCTTGCGAGTTTCCTCACACAATTTTGAAGCATTTATTGCAGTTTGCTCAAATTCACTATCACGCGCCGCATAGATGTCGGCTAAAATTACCTTGTCTGCATTTTGAAAAGATTTTGCAAATCCATTCAGGAGATGACGCGTTCTACTGTATTGATGGGGTTGAAATATGCACCATATTCTTTTGTCTGGATAAAATTCCCTTGCTGCCTTTAACGTAACGTTTATTTCGGTTGGGTGGTGGGCATAGTCATCTATTACGGTTATGTTGTTTTTTACACCAACAATTTGAAAACGTCTATCAGCTCCTTTATAGGACATCAAAGCCGCTTTGATTATATCCTTATTTACGCCAACAAACGTACATACAGCAGTTGCCGCAAGCGCATTAAGTATGTTGTGAGATCCTGGTATTCGTAACGAAAAATCATCAAAATATTGATCTTTCCTGTAAACACTAAATTTATTTATACCATTACGCGTGAAAAGTATCTCGCCGCGCCAATCTGAAGAATTATCCAGAGAAAACGTTTCCACTCTACAATTTGCCCTTTTTATAGCAAACGCTGTATTCGCATCATTGCTGTTTACTACAAGCAATCCATCTTTTGAAATCAAGGATACAAAATCGCCAAAGGCATTTATTATTTTTTCAATATTTTCGTAATAATCAAGATGGTCCTCTTCGATATTTGTAATTACGCCCACTTGCGGTGCAAGGTTTAGAAATGACCTGTCATACTCGCATGCCTCCGCTACAAATAGATTCCCTTTTCCTAAATATGAGTTCCCACCGATATCGGGTACTTCTCCACCTATAACAAATGTTGGATCTAATCCCGCCATTTTTAATATTGTAGAAACCATTGCGCTTGTGGTTGTTTTTCCATGAGTGCCACTAATGGCAACGCCACGTTTCTCCTTCATTAAGGAACCGAGTATTTGGGAATATTTTACTACCTTTATACCCATTTTACGAGCAGTTTTAAGGTCTGGATTATCTTCGGAAATAGCTGCTGAGATTACTACCATGTCCGTTTCGGACGACATAAAACTACCGTCTTGTTTTGTGTTGATCCTTGCCCCCATTTTCTCTAGTGTTGAGGTCAAGGAAGACTGCCGCACGTCTGAACCAGCAACAACGCAGCCTTCATTTATGAGAATACGCGCAACCGCACTCATTCCTATGCCTCCAATACCTATAAAGTATACACAACGCCCACGTAAAGATATACGATTAAATAAATTCTCTAATGATGGTGTGTAGGTTTGCATCCTGTCCATACCTTCAGATAAATTCATGGCATTGTTCCCTTTTATGCAGAAATTTTTATATTAGAGATAATGCACAACTCTTGTTGTGCTTATTGGCATATAAGACAATTCCTAGCTCATAAGTTAGACGTGGATAGATTTACTTAGAATACATAAATTAACCAACAGTTAATGCAAATTGTGAGCTTTTAAAACCAATTACTCTACAGAGACTATCAACGACACTTATAGACGCATTAGGAATACCCATTCCTTTGCTAAACATTTTCATCCTGTTGTATTTTTCTTTATTATTGAGAAGGTCTGTAATAAGTTCTATAATTTTTTCGGGTGTCAAGTCTATTTGTTGTAGTAAATAGCCGCCGCCATTGCTTGCTAGTTCCATTGCATTCCAGTATTGATGATTATCTGCAGCATGTGGATACGGTATTAATATGGCCGGTATGCCTAAAGAAGTGATCTCAGCAATAGTAGTTGCACCTGCCCGACAAATGATTATATCTGCCATACTGAGGGCAGCCCCCATGTCGTCAAGAAAACTGCAAACGAATGCATCAATATTTGTTTGCTTATATGCCGCTTTAGCAATGTCATAACCGTATTCACCAGTACAGTGAATTATTTGTAGTTCATTTGATAAAGGTTCTAACTTAGGCAAACATTTTAGTATAACTTCATTGATTGCTTGTGCTCCTTGGCTTCCTCCTGTAATTAGTATTGTTTTCTTAGATAGACTTAATCCGAATTTTTCAGCAGAAATAGTTTTTTGGCTATATAAAATGTCTTTACGAATCGGCGTTCCCGTTACACGGACAATTTTTGCTTTATTGAACCATTTGAGGGATCCTCTCCAGTGACAATATACTTCATCAACCCAATTAGTCAAAAACCGATTAGCCTTTCCTGGAATTACATTTTGTTCAAGCAATACAGATGGAATGCTGAGTAATTTTGCTGCAATAATTGGGGCAACGGAAGCGTATCCGCCCAAACCGACTACAATATCAGGGTTAAATTTTCTGATTGCAAGAAGGGATTCTATAATGCCCGCAAATGTTACGCCTACAAACGTAAGTATACGTTTGAATGATTTTTCCCATTTTTTTGCACGCATTTGTCGGAACTGGAATCCACGCTGCTCTACGCACCGTTTTTCAAATTTTTTATCTGTTCCAAAAAAAATTATTTCTGATTCCTGAAATCTCGAACGTATCTCTTCTGCTATGCTTAAGCCCACCATTAGATGCCCACCAGTGCCACCGCCTGCAAAAATAATTTTCATTTTTTATACCTCCAACAGAGATAAATCAAAACAATCAGATTTCTATATTTTCTTTGTTTCATAACCATTACTTATACTCCGTACAATTTAAACAGTGGAGGGATAATTTTAATTAAAATATTTGTCAGAAATTGCTAAAAATAATCTTATCTGCCAGAAACTATTGCCATGGAAAGCCTGCTATCTTAGACGTTATATTACGCCAAATTCTTACAGGCAGTATTTTATCCATAGAATTTTCTGATGTTTTGGCGTTAACAACGGGTTGATTCAGAGTATCTGGCGACAACGATTGCCTTGCAATATTTATCAGAATGCCAACTCCAATCATAGAAAACAGCAAAGATGATCCTCCGGAACTTATAAAAGGCAAAGGAATTCCTTTTGTTGGTGCACTTCCAGAGACAACAGCAATATTGATAATTGCCTGTAATCCAAACATTACAGTAATCCCAAGTCCCAAAAAAAATCCAAACACATCTTTAGTCGCATGTACAATTTTCAACCCCTGCCATATTAACAGTACGAAGAGGCTTATAATAATCATTACACCGATAAAACCAAACTCCTCACCGATAATTGTGAATATGAAATCACTGCTGCTTTCGGGTAAAAAGAGTAGTTTTTGTCTACTACCGCCAATCCCCAGTCCTGTTAAGCCGCCCGAACCAAGTGCAATCCACGACTGAATTACGTGATACCCTGCTCCAAGTGGATCTTTCCACGGATCTAAGAAAGCTTTCAATCTGTCTAATCTGAATGAGACCTCAAACAGCATTTTATATATAAATGGTACTGAAGCTATAGCAGTAAAAAAGATATAAATAATTCTTGTTCCGCAGGCAATGAGCATAATCAAGGATAAGATTGCAATAAATACTGAAGTGCCAAAGTCTGGTTCCATGATTATAAGACCACTTGTTAATGCAGTAATACCGAGAGGTATTGTGAAACCTTTTATAAATTCAGTCATACAACTATGGTTTTTTGCAATATAACTTGAAATGAATATTATAATTACTAATTTTGCAAATTCAGAGGGTTGAATACCTAAAAAACTACTGAATCTAATCCACCTGCGCGCACCATTTGTAACGGTGCCTATCCCTGGCATTAACACAAGCAAAAGCAGGATAAAGGACATGACCAGAAGTGGGGTGCCTAGTTTTTGCAGATGATGGTAATCCACCTTCGCCATTATTATTAACAGTAACACACTTATAAAAATCCACAAAAGATGCTTAATAGACTGGTAACTATTTGCATTTGATCCAAAAATTGTAGTGTCAGTGCTAAATACTGTGATAATGCTAAATCCTAATAAAGCAGCCACAATGTATATAATAAAATGCCATGTTTTCACGAATAAATCTCCCGCTTATAGTAATACAAGGCTGAATATTGCCAGCATAGCTGCAATTATCCAAAATCGATGCGTAATCTTAGTTTCATGCCATCCTTTAAATTGAAAATGATGATGCAAAGGTGCGCAACGAAAGAATCTTTTCTTTGTCATCTTATAAAAGGCTTTTTGTATGAGGACGGAAACTGCCTCGGCGATAAAGATGCCGCCTATAATAATCATTAAAACCTCTTGTTTTACGATGATTGAAGTCAGTCCCAATATTCCGCCCAATGTCAATGAACCGGTATCACCCATGAAAACCTGTGCGGGAAAGCAATTAAACCACAAGAATCCTAAGCTGCCACCTACAACTGCAGCGCAAAAGACACTCAATTCGCCGCTTCCTGGAACGTAAGGAATTTGTAGATAATTACTGAAATCAACCCTGCCAGAAACATAAGCAATGGCAACAAAGGCAATTCCTGCTATGCTGCTGCATCCTATTGCCAATCCGTCTAGACCATCAGTAAGATTTACAGCGTTTGACATTCCAACTATAAAAAAGGCTACAACTAATATGTAAAAAGGTCCCAAGTCAGGGTTAAAACCTTTTACAAAAGGTATTACAAGTTGTGTACCCCATGTAAACTTATTAAAATGGAAATATAAAATCAATCCAAGTATGAGTCCCAACGCAGATTGAAACAGCAATTTTGATACGTCACTCAAACCTGCCGCATTCTTCTGCGTTAGTTTTATATAGTCATCAATAAAGCCTAGTGCACCAAACCAGACCAGTGTAAACAATAATAAAAGGACATATCCGTTATAAATATCGCACCAGAACAGAGTGGAAACTAGAATGGCGATAATTACAATGATTCCTCCCATTGTCGGTGTATTCTTTTTGTCATAATGCAAACGTTTGAGTTCTTCTGAGTCTGTTTTTGAAGTATCTTCACCGACCTTTAAGGTTTGGAGCCTCTTAATAAACCAGTGACCAAAGAAAATACTGATTAAAAATGCCGTAAAAGCAGCCAAACAAGAACGAGAGGATATATATTTGAAAATTTCTAGCGAATCTATCGAAGAAAGCCAACTATATAACAAAGTTTATTTAACCTCTTTGATTTGATAACCAGCGATTTTTTCCGTTTAATTGTTAAAAACAATTATGAACCGGTACACGCTTTAAAATGGATTCCTTCAACTTGTCAGCGGTTTTTTCCATATGCATACCGCGTGAACCTTTTATTAACACCAAATCATTCTCTTTGAGTTCATTTATTTCGGTGTCCGAGATATCTCCAACATCTTTAAAGCTGAAAATTTGATTTTCAGGCATACCGGAGGATTTTGCAGCCTTTGCAATTTCTAATGCATATTTTCCCACAGTCCATAATATATCAATATTGAGCTGAGCTACCGTTTCTCCGATTTCTCTATGTAATTGATATGATTCATTCCCCAGTTCTAACATATCTCCACAGACAAATATTTTTCTGCCTGTAGTGTTAATTTCATTAAGATATTGCAGTGCTGCACGCACAGATTCTGGGTTTGCATTATATGCATCATTAACGATTGTAATATTACCTATGCGTTGCGGTTCGATTCTCATTGAAGGTAGTTTGAAAGAAGAAAGGGCATCCTTTAAAGTATAGATATTATGGCCTAATGCATGGCAAATAGCAAAAGATGCCAAACAGTTGTTAATATTATGATAGCCGGGAGTTGGAACATAAATTTCTAAGTTTTCATTGATTACAAAAGTATAACCGTCAGTTTTTTTCTTTATGTTTGTGCCGATTATATCTGCTTGAGTGCTAAAACCAAAACCGACAACCTTTCCTCTGAAATTATTTGCAATCTTGACACACCATGGGTTATCAACGTTATACACAAACACTCCACCATTTCTTAGGTTTTCTAATATTTCTTCCTTTGCCCGTGCAACCCCTTCAATACTCCCAAGACCCTCTAAATGTGTTTTTGAAATATTGACAATTACCGCCACATTAGGAGCACCAATTTCAGATAAACGTCGGATTTCTCCCGGTGCATTTGTACCCATCTCGAGTACGCCGTACAAGTGTCTGTTTTCGATTTCAAATATTGTTAAAGGTACTCCCACAAAATTATTAAAACTCTTTTTTGATTTTGCTACAGGACCGAAATTAGACAATAAATGATACGTCATCTCTTTTGTAGTTGTTTTGCCATTACTGCCGGTAATACCAATTATTTTTGTTTTCAATTTCTGGCGATAGTGTCTTGCCAGATCTCCTAATGCAGTTGTGGTGTCTTTTACACGAATCGTAAAAAAATTCTTATAATTAGGGTCTAATTTGATTTCATTTGAAATAACAGCTCCCAATGCCCCACCATTCATAGCGTCAGCTACGAACCGGTGTCCATCAAGATGCTCTCCTTTAAGCGCGAAAAACAAATCGCCATTATGAATATTTCGACTGTCTGTAGATATGCTATTTATTTTTAAATGTTTAGTGGATAATCCCTGTTTGTATTCAAGGATGCCGTGTATGGCATTTAAAATTTCTTCGAGTGTTAAGGTTTCCATTTGCTTATTATTTGAATGTTTAAATAGGCGAAACCAGGTTATTTTGTAAGGTCTGTTTAACAATCTCACGGTCATCAAAAGAGATTGTTGTATTCTTTAATATCTGATATTGTTCATGACCCTTTCCCGCAATGACTACAACATCACCATTTTTTGCTTCCCAGACAGCTTCTTCGATAGCGATTTTTCTATCAGGTTGAACTCGGAAGTCGGCTTCCGTGCTTACCCCTTTTTGGATTTCTTGTATAATTTTATTTGGATCCTCTGAACGGGGATTATCGCTTGTTATCCAGAAAATATCTGAATATTTTTCTGCAATATGTCCCATTTTAGGCCTTTTCTTTCTGTCCCTGTCACCGCCGCATCCAAAGACCAAAATAATACGACCCGTTGTTGTTTCGCGAAGCGTATTCAGAATAATTTGTAACGCCTGGTGTGTATGTGCAAAGTCAATGTAAACGTCGAAGTCCTGCCCATAATCAAGTTTTTCCAGACGGCCAGGGACTCCAATTAAATTTTCAATACCATTTTTGACTATGTCAATATTAAAACCCAGTGCCAATCCATTCGTTGCGGCAGCCAGTGCGTTATAAACATTGTGTTTGCCAACTAATTTTAAGTTAATAGTTTTTTTGCCCCAAGGTGAATTTAGTAAAAATCTTGTTGCGTTACTATTCATATTAATAATTTCTGCAGTTACATCTGCGCCTTTTCTTTTTATTCCGTACCGGATTACTTTTGATTTTGTGCATTCAGCAAAATGTTTGCTAGTGTTATGGTCTGCATTTAGTATTGCGAATGCTTCAGCGCTTAATCCTTTTACCAGTTTAGCTTTTTCGGAGCGATAGTTTTTTATATTTTCGTGATAATCAAGGTGTTCTGCGGATAAATTAGTAAATATTGCGGAAGTAAAATTAATGCCGTCCAATCTGTGTTGTGAAAGTGCATGTGAAGATGCTTCAATTACCGCATATCTTATGTTAGATTTAAGCATTTCGGAGAGGTAGCTCTGTACATCAACGGACTCCGGGGTTGTTTCTTGCGCTGGTATTACCCTTTTACCTATTTGATATTGAATTGTGCCGATTAACCCTGCTTTATTACCAGAAGCCTCAATAATTGATTTTGAAAAATATGATGTAGTTGTTTTACCGTTTGTGCCGGTAATTCCAATTATGGTCATTTTGGAAGAAGGTTCATTATAAAAGCGATTGCTAATGGATGCCAGCGCCTGGCGTGTGTTAGTTACAACAATTTGAGATATACGTGAGGTTGACTCAATCTTCTTCTCCACAATAAGTGCCGATGCCCCTTTATCTATAGCGGCAGTAACAAAATTGTGTCCGTCCAATTTATGCCCTTTGATGGCAACAAATACATAACCATCTTTTACTTTACGGGAGTCGTGTGTTATGCCGTGTATTTCTTTTTCCGTAAAATTGAAAGATTTGTGTTCTTTCAGATTGGAACAGAGTTCACTTAATTTCATACGTGATTAATGTACTTCCGCTAAAACATTATTTTTTATTTGGTTCGGGGAATAGTTTATTCTTAACGTTGCATCAAATCCTTGCGTTTGCGTAGCCTTTGATCGGACAATACTATCATAGAAGTGCCTTGTTTTGTTTATTTTCTCCACTTCTTCCGCATACTCCCTTAAAAGCCTATTTAACGTTTCTTTGTTATTAGACCTTGCCATCTCAAGCTCTTTTTCGGTTGCATACAATCCGTACCATAAAATAAAGTTTTGTTTTTCTATTTCTTTGGGTGTCATTTTCTTTCCTCCATTAGTGTAATATAATAACAAAACCGGAAATATTTTGTCACATAATTTAATACATTTTCAAGTCTATAAATTTGACTATCACCTCCTTATGCATATTAAAAATAAAGCGATATTATTGCATTGCCATCTGGAATTTCATGGGTTTTTCACCTAGGTATAATAGCGACCGTCTGGTAATCTCTCTCACAACTGGTGCAGCCACTGTACCGCCATAGTATGCACCATTTCTTGGTTCATTAATCATTACCAACACACAGATTCGAGGAGATTCTGCTGGCGCATACGCTATAAAGGAGCCCACATATTTGTCGCGAGAAAATCTTCCCCCTTCAGCTTTTTGCGAAGTTCCCGTTTTGCCCGCAACATCATATTCCAGTAGGTTTGCATTTTTCCCAGTGCCCTCTGTAACAACTTTCATTAAAATTGGATTCAATATATTACGTGCAACGTTTGTACTCATTACACGTCTGACTTGTAGTGGACACTGAGGTTCTTCTTTTGTTTTGTTGTCGTTGCTTGTTATCGTTTTCACTATCCTTGGTTTAAGTAACAATCCTCCGTTTGGAATGCTGCAGAAAGCCGTAATAAATTGTAAAGGTGTAACGGCAATTTCTTGCCCTATTGAAACGGACACTAATGTGTATTTTCTCCACCATTGCCTTTGTGGTCGAAAGATGCCTCCTGTCTCTCCATGCAATTCTATACCAGTTTTTTCTCCAAAATTAAATTGCTTAAGGTGTTGATACATCCTGTCGTTTCCCATAAGCATGCCTAGCTTTGCCATGCCTATGTTGCTCGAATAAGTGACGATTTCTGAAACGGTAAGATTTCCATGCCCTCCGTGAGTGTCATGCAGGACTCTGCCTTCTATTTCATAAGTGCCGTTATTGCAAAAAAGTACGTCGGTAGGTTTTACAAGACCTTGTTCAAAAATGCCTGAAATTACAATTGGTTTTATTAATGAGCCTGGTTCATAACAATCTGTAATAGCTAAATTTCTCCTAATGTTAGGTGGATACTTCTTGAAGTGATTCGGATCGTATGCAGGATAATTAGCCATTGCCAGCACTTCGCATGTCATCGGGTCCATTACGATTGCCGTTGCTGATAAAGGTTCCCATTTCTCGCAAGCGATTTCTAATTCTTCTTCAGCAAAATGCTGGATGTTAGAGTCAATCGTGAGTACAACATTATCGCCATGTTTGGGCAGTTGTATTTCTGCATCGGCTGTGACAATTTGACGTTGTAGTGCATCCCGATTTATTAGCTTAAATCCGGGCGTCCCTGAGAGTATCTTGTCAAATGACAATTCAATGCCCTCGAGTCCCTTTTCGTCAATGTTAGTAAATCCCAAGACATGACTGGCTAACTCTTTGTTTGGATAAAAACGGTGATATTCGTGTTGGATATAGATACCTTTTAAAGACAATTTTGCAATAGCATTGAGTTCGTCGTCTCCGACCTTTCGTTTAATCCAAACAAATCGTTTGTTTTTGTTGTGTAATTTGGCTAGTTTTGATGGGTTGAGTTTTAATATGGTGCTTAAATGTTGCGCGACAGTGTTGAAGTCTTCGATTTTGAAAGGGTCTGCATAGATAGAGCCTACTTGTAACGATTCGGCAAGCTTATTCCCGTTTCGGTCTAAGATTAAACCCCTTCTGGCAGACAATTCAATTTTTTGGGATTGCTGAATATTGGCTAGTTTAGTGTATTTATCATGGTCAATTAACTGGACACGTCCTAAATGGACTGATAGTATAATGAAGACTATAATGAGAAAAACACCAATTATGTTTGCCCAAAATCTATGCTTTTTTAAGGGTAGCATGTCGGCAATTCCGTAAAATTACAGCAAACTAAAAATGATTGTCTAAGTTTAAATTTTACGAACGCTTTCGGGATAAAAACAACATTCACCCCGAAAGCGTCCGGGAGGAGGGCACAACAAAAACTACTCTTACTATTTAGACAACGATAAGACTTAACTATCTGCGTTCAGCTATCAGCCTTCTATGTGGAGACCCCGTATCTTAGAAAGCTGATTGCTGAACGTTTGTGTAACGCAAAGATATTCTAGAGTAAAAAATCTAAATTGAGGTTTAGTTATGTAACGAACAGCAATTCAAAATAGGTTCTTTTTGAGTATACAGGTCTTTGTTCATGCCTGTTTTTACTGGTTTAGTTACATTTTCTTTAAATTGTGATTGCCCCATTGCTGTCATATATGAAGTTTCTTCCTGTTGAATAAGAGGTAACTTTAGTGACTGTATTTTAAAGGCAATAACTTCTGGCGATTTAAGTCTGTTAACGTAATAATTCAATTTTCTATTATTTTCTGATAACTCATCACAATTTCTTTGAAGCTTAGCCACGTGGTATCCTAACTCTATTGTTTTGTTTTTTTCCCAAACTACAAACAATGCCATCATGATGATAATTGCAAACACTAACAATATCCTAGATATTCCAATATTAAATAAAGAAGCTGTATGAGCACGCTTTCCAGATGCATTTGTCTTGGAGTTATTTTGAAACGTAAACTCTTCAATTCCTTGCGCAGTCATTCTCTTTGCTTCTTTTTCAGGTACTTTTCCCTGTCTGATTAATTCCGAGAGTCTCGGCATCTTTGTGCTCCTAATTGTTTATGGATTTATGCTAAACCCTTTCCGCAGCTCTAAGTTTTGCGCTTCTACTCCTGATGTTTCTTTCTATTTCGTGTTCGCTAGGAGTTATAGGTTTTTTTGTAAGTATTTGGAATATGTTTTGTCTTGCTCGTTCACTGAATTTATTCTTTACAATCCTGTCCTCTAGCGAGTGGAAACTTATAACTACAATTCTAGCGCCTAACGTCATATAGTTATGGATTTTATTCAAAAAGGCCTCTAAGCTTTCCAACTCTTTGTTAACGGCAATTCTTAACGCCTGGAATACCCTTGTTGCAGGGTGGATTTTACTTTTACCTCTAGGAACGACTCTTTCAATTATGTTTGCCAACTGTTTTGTTGAAGTAATGCCTGTATCATTTTCTTCTTTTAAAATAGCCCTTGCAATCCTTCTTGACCACCGTTCTTCTCCGTATTTACTGAATAATTCTTCTAGTTTCTGCTCGGAGAGTCTATGGATTAAATCTTTTGCGGTAATACCATGTGAGCGATCCATTCTCATATCTAAAGGGCCCTCTTTTGCAAAGCTAAACCCACGGTCTGCTTGGTCAAATTGCATGGAGGATGATCCTAGATCAAGTAATATGCCATTTACCATATTAATTTCAGCCTGACTTAACACTTCACTAAAATCAGAATAATCTGCATGAAAAAGTCTGAAAGAACGCCCTGTTTTAGATAAATTTTGCTTAGCTAATTGTAGTATTTCCAAGTCCTTATCAATGCCAATTAATAAACCGTTGGGCTTGATTTTGTCTAATATTTTACTTGCATGTCCACCGCCTCCTACAGTGCAATCCAAAATGACTTGACCTGTCTGAGGATTCAAGTAATCTAACACTTCTTCGACCATTACAGGTTTGTGAAGAAGGTCATTTGTTGTGTCATGCATCACAATTAATTATTCATTTATAAAATGGACATATATTTACTGTTTCTATAACGGACGTATGACCCAGTTAAAACAAATTTTCTGCAAGCTCTTCGTATGACTTTTCGGTTTTCGATTCAAAATCCTTCCAGCGTTTTTCATCCCAGATTTCAATACGACTGCTTATCCCTACAATCACAACATTCTTTTGAATCTTGGCAATGTCTTTCAAATGTTGAGGAATCAGTATGCGGCCTTGCTGATCGCAATCCGGAATTTTCAGTGCTTTAGAAAAAAAACGGCGCTGAAAATCACGTGCCTCTTTTTTAGTGAAAGGATGTTGGTCAATTTTTGAAAGAGCATCCTGCATTCCCTTTGGTGTGAACATAAACAAACAATCCTCTAATCCACGAGCTAAGTAAAATCCCTTTCCTTCAGCTTCCACATCAATGCAGTCACGCAGAGGAGCTGGTATTGCCAGTCTGTTTTTGTCATCAATCGTGTGATGGTACTCACCGGTGAACATTTTTTATTCTCCCCACTCTTCACCACTTTTCACCACTAACGGCTATGACAATAAACTTTTTTATTTATTTGTCAAGAAATATTTTAACTCCATTTTCAACACAAATTAGTAGCGTTTGTTTTACGTCCAAATAGTTGTATCTGTTGGCGTTGTTGATACCACATATAGTATTATTTTCCATTACAATTTTTTTAAAAATATTTTAAAATAATTTTTCTTAAATTCGTGAGTTGTATAAACTTGATAATATTTTCTAAAATGCTATCATATTTAAGATAAATGAACGTTATCACATGTCAAAAAACAGCCCAGATTACTACGAAGTTATCAGACTATGAGTATGATCTGCCGAAGGAATTAATTGCCCAGCAGCCCTTGAAAAATCGGGACGATGCACAGCTTTTAGTTCTTCATCGGGATACGGGAAGGATAGAGCATCGCAAATTTCAAGAGATTGTTGATTATCTTTCTCCAGATGATTTGTTAGTTTTAAACGATACGAAGGTGATTCCTGCCCGCTTGATAGGGAAGAAAATCAGTGGCGCATCGGTTGAGTTGCTTCTTACAGAAGAATTAGAGAAAAATCTCTGGAAGGCGCTGGTAAAGTCAAATGCGAAGTTAAATAATGGGGATGAACTTTATTTCAGTAATAACACAGTTTCTGCGATTCTGCTTGAAAGGTTTGCAGATGGTTCATGGTCTGTAGAATTTAATACTAAAAATAATATAAAGGAGATTCTAGCTCAAATCGGGCAAATACCATTACCACCATATATAAAGCGCAGTAGGAATGAAGATGCACTGTTTTCTTCAGATAGAGAGCGTTATCAAACGGTGTTTGCCAAAAAAGAAGGTGCTATTGCCGCCCCCACAGCCGGGTTACACTTTACTGATAATATCCTCGAAAAGACCAGAAAAAGAGGAGTAGAAATTGAGTTTGTTACACTCCATGTTGGTTTGGGTACATTTTTGCCTGTCAAAACAGAGGACATTCGGGACCATATCATGCACAAAGAATATTACGAATGTCCAAAAGAAATTGTTCAAAAAGTAAAAAAAGCAAAGGAACAGAAAGGGCGTGTAATTGCAACGGGAAGCACTTCCTGTCGTGTCTTGGAGACGATTGCTATGAATGAAAGCGACCCTCAATTTTCAGGCTGGACAGATTTGTTTATATATCCTCCATACGATTTTAGGTATGTTGATGTTTTAATTACTAATTTTCATCTTCCTAAAACAACCTTGTTAATGCTTGTATCTGCTTTTGCAGGGCGGGAAAATATCATGAACGCCTATGAAATAGCCAAAGATAAAGGCTATCGCTTTTTTAGTTATGGTGATTGCATGATGATTATTTAGTCGGGATTATTTCACCACTAGGAACAAAGCAAACAGTTGTAAATTTTTTGTGCCATTATTGTCTTATAACAGGCAAAATTACTATGAGAGAGAATACTATTTCATTATCACCAAACGCCCGGCTGATTCTTGAAAAGAGGTATCTAAAAAAAGATGCTTCTTGTCATCCTGTCGAATCGCCGGAGGATATGTTTCGGCGTATAGCCAAAAACATTGCATCGGCAGAATTGATTTACAACAAAAAGGCTGATGTCTCGTCTCTTGAAGAACAATTTTATAATCTTTTGGCATCTCTTCAGTTTATGCCAAACTCTCCTACGTTAATGAACGCAGGCAGGGATTTTCAGCAATTGTTTGCATGTTTTGTGCTTCCTATAGAAGATTCCATTGAAAGTATTTTTGATGCGGTAAAACATGCCGCCATAATCCACAAAAGCGGAGGGGGGACGGGATTTTCTTTTTCACGCATAAGACCAAAAAATGATGGAGTTAGCACATCTGGTGGTTATGCCAGCGGTCCCATTTCCTTTATGAAGGTATTTAATGAAGCCACAGAGGCTATCAATCAGGGAGGTTTCAGGCGTGGCGCAAATATGGCTGTATTGCGCGTAGATCATCCTGATATTGTAGATTTCATACAAGCAAAAAAATCTGAGGGGGTATTAACAAATTTTAATATATCTATCGGAATCACAAACGCATTTATGCATGCTGTTGATAAGAATAGCGGTTTCCCGCTAATCAATCCCAGGACGAGAGTTGTTGTTAAAACCATAAACGCAAATGAACTTTTTGAACAAATTGTGCGTTCTGCATGGGAAAATGGAGAGCCGGGCATCTTATTCCTTGATACAATTAACGCCGCCAATCCTACTCCGCACATGGGTGAAATTGAGGGAACAAATCCTTGCGGAGAGCAACCTCTTTTACCTTTTGAGGCGTGTGTGTTAGGTTCTATTAATCTCGCAAAAATGGTAAAGATTAAGAATGAATGCTTTGAAACGGATTGGGATTGCCTTGAATCCGCAATTCAGCTTGCGGTACGGTTTCTGGACAATGTTATTGATGTAAGTAAATATCCATTACCACAAATTGAGTATTTGACAAAAGGCAACCGAAAGATAGGTCTGGGCATTATGGGGTTTGCTGATTTGCTAATCAAAATGGGTATTCCTTACAATTCCGGGGAGGCTATTCAATTTACCGATAAACTTATGTGTTTCTTCTCACAAAAGGCAAACGAGGTATCTATAAAACTTGCAAAAGAAAGAGATGTATTTCCAAACTATCAAAAGAGTATTTATGCTCAAAAAGAAGGCTTAAAATTTAGAAATGCGACACGGACAACAATCGCACCGACTGGGACTATTAGCATCATCGCAAATTGTTCCAGTGGAATCGAGCCTTTGTTTGCTATTGCTTATAAACGGCATGTTTTGATAGAAGACGGACTGCCTGAAATACATCCACTCTTTGTGGAGGTTGCAAAAAAACGCGGTTTTTACTCAGAAAAACTACTTGATGAAGTTTCAAAAGAAGGGTCAATACAAAATATCAAAGGGATTCCAGGAGATGTCAAAAGAATATTTATTACTGCAAGGGATGTTTCTCCCGAACAACATGTAAAAATACAGGCAACGTGTCAAAAATATATTGATAGTGGTGTTTCCAAGACCATTAACTTTTCCAAAGAGGCTACAGTTGATGATGTTAGAAAGGTTTTCTTATTAGCTTACAAAAATGGTTGCAAGGGGATTACGGTATATAGGGACAAAAGCCGCATGTCGCAGGTTCTTTCAGTCGAATGTACATGCGCAAAACAGCTTGTCACCAAAAATTCTATTACAGCATAATATTGACAGTATATTAACCCAAGAAACTTCTGATCTTGCCTGCCGCAATCATATTTTCAGTAATAGTTTCTTCCTTTTTGGAAAGAATGGCTTGAATGATTTGTGATGTGTATTCGCTGTGAAGCAGATTCTCGGTATATTTCACCATACCCAGCACTTTTTCGATGTTCTTTGCAATCTTTGGAGGTATTAATTTTGCGACATCCCTGTTATAATAAGTAGTAACCAATGAGAGATCGTCTAAAAAGGAGGGATATGCAGCCTTTAGGAATGATAAGTCTTTTTCAGTCAGGCAGTGTAAGCCTAGTAATTCAGGCGGTAATCCAATTGAATACAATGATGCACAAAAAGAAATTACTCGCGGCAGTGTAATTCCTTCCACATTTCTTGAATAACCAAAGAGACCGATATGTAGTTTTCTCATTCGTCGTCTAGGAATAAATCGAGCCATCTCATTAATCAAAGGAGCAAGTTCTTTAATTTGTTCTCTGTAAGCCGATGCCAATCTTTCTGTAATATCCAATGCTATTTCCTCATCTATGATTGTCGGAACGGTTCTCGTGTGGTTATTAATCTTGTCAATTGCCTTTCTAACCAGCCTTTCGTCATAATCGTATTTAAATGCTGATTGAATAGTAAAGGTTTGAACACTAGGATATTCGTTCAGGCATTCAGTCACATTTAATGGCGTTAGATTGCCGCGAAATAGGTTCGAGCCTAATCCTAAAACAGGGTAGATTGGAATCTTGATTTTTTCCTGCAAAGCATGTAATCTCTGTAAAGCAATTTTAACAACCATTATAGCCGGTAACATACCATAATTTAACGCGGGGTCTGAACGCCCCAAAAATACCCTTTGATATGAAAATTGTTTGTCTCTTAGATAATTTTGTACCATTGCATCTGCAGAAAGCATGTAAGGAATATCCTCAAACAGCGGGATAACTTCTAATGTTTCAGGTTTAAACTCGCCAATCCATTCTTTTATAGTAATGTCATTCTCAAAACATTTCTTGTGTTGCTTGCCAACAACGAAGTCGCGATAGTAGTAATATACGCGATTTATTGACTCTGTGTTGGTGGTCATGGGAAGAATGACTTCAAAGATAGGCGGTATGTTATCGTTTCCGTAAAACATGCTCGCAGTATCATACGAACGCGGGGCGCTCTCCAATGTTTCCAGAAGTATCTTCGCTTCGCTTTTTTCAACAACTGGGTTAGGCACTCGCAAGGTAATAAATACATCCTTGCCTATCCTGTGGTTTTTGAAAAAATTATCATATCGGGTTAGCAATTTCTTAATAACAAATTCGTCAACTTCCTTTCCTTCGCAGTCCCACATCTGTTCTTCGCACCGTAGATGCGAAAATGCATAATACGCCTCTTTAATTTCATCTTCACCCAGAAAGTACGTACCCTCAGTAAAGAATGGCATAGTTACATTATCGGGATGCTGTGTACTCATTGTCCTTGGTACTTTTCTCATGGTTGTACTCTCTTAACTAAAATTGTTATCATGCGTCTAGTTTGGGAAAATTGTAAGCTTTGAATTATATAAAAAAACAATGATTTTTCATTAAATATTTTCATAATTCTCTGGTTTTCTCAAATTTAACAAGATACTGATTTCACAGTAAACAACGTCCTTGATAACCAATGGAATGGCTTTGCTGAGGAAATATCTTCTGAAGAAATTTAATCAGGATTTGTCTTTGTGAATTAGTGTCTGGATAGTAAAAAGTTGGCTAGAGTCCTGTTTGGTCAGCAAGATTATTGTTTCAAAATATTGAAATTCTTTACTAAATCCTTTGAAATAATGTTGTAGACCTCTTTTAGCGGAATGCTTTTTTCCTCTGCTATTTTTTTACAATCCTCATATTCAGGCGAAATGCTTTTAATATCACCGTTAAATCTGCCGATCTTAACTTTTATTTTACCAAATCTGCTATCTACTTCTTTGAATTCACGATTGAGCACGGTACGTATAACTTTGTATTTCCTTATACCAAAGGTGGTGGTTTGGTTAAATAAAACGGATTCAACTGACGCCAGATTAAGTTCGGAAACAATAGCGCTAATGATTGTTCCAGGCCGTCCCTTTTTCATCTGAATTGATGTGAAATAGACGTCTACTGCGCCAGCCTCAAATAATTTATCCATGGTATAGCCTAATATTTCGCTGGACATATTATCAATATTTGTCTCGACAATCCATATTTCATCGGATTTTACATTTTGAATTGATTCCCCAATTAGTATGCGTAATAGATTTGGTACGGCAGGATTATCGTTACTGCCTGCGCCGTAACAAATTTCGAGGACTCTCATTTCTGGGTTAGTTTTTATGCCCTCTCCCAGTGTGGTAATTATTGCTGCGCCAGTTGGTGTTGTTAATTCTTTTTCTATGTCTATGGATTTTAATAAATGAGTCTTAAGGAGTTCGGCAGTAGCGGGGGCGGGGACTGGGAATGTGCCATGTTCGCACTTCGTGTATCCGTGTCCCGTGGGAATGGGGGAAAAATATATCTTTTCAATTCCTAGTTGCTTAATGGCAATCACAGAGCCCACAATGTCAATTATTGAGTCTGTTGCGCCGACTTCGTGAAAATGGACTTTTTCTGTTGATGTATCGTGGACTTTTGCTTCAGCTTCTGCCAATTTGGTGAAAATTTTGATACTGGCAACCTTTATGTCGTGATTGAGATTGCTTCTTTCAATAATTGTTCGTATGTCAGAAAGCTTAAGATGTGAATCATGGTGATGATTGTGTGAGCCTGATTTATGTTCATGTTTATCTTTTGGGGAAACTGTTACATGAACCTTTGTGCCGCTTATTCCTGCACGTTTTACCTTTTCAGCAGATATTTCATATCCACAAAGGTCGAGTTGAGACAATTGTTCTCTCAGGAAGTTGATATCCAACCCTGCATCAACACAAGCCCCAAGAATCATGTCCCCGCTAATACCCGAAAAGCAGTCAAAATATGCAATCTTCACTAAAGCTCCTCAAATTTTTTATTCAATTTTATTTGTAGCAATTCGTGGTTAAGTATTAATGCCTTCCAAATGCTAACACACGTTTTCTGGTGAGTCAATTAAAAATAAGCCCATTTTTATTGACTTATCAAGGTTCGTTTATATAATGCACTTTCTGGATATTTTACTCTGTATTTAGGAGTCAAGAAGGGTAGGTTAAGTGACGCAAAAGTTCCACTAAATCCCCCTTTGCTAAAGGGTGGCTAAGGGGGATTATGTTGGGCGTGTTATGCTTCACACAACCTAGAAATTCGATGGATATTGGTATATTTGGCGGGTCGTTTAATCCAATTCATGTAGGGCATTTGATTGTTGCTGAAGAAGTTTTTCTGCAACGGGCTTTATCAAAGGTTATATTTGTGCCTACTGGGGTGTCGCCTCATAAAGAATCGAGTGATTTGATAGATTCTTCTCATAGGTTTAATATGGTAAAGATTGCAATAAGCGACAATGAACATTTTGAGGTTTCAGATTTGGAAATTAAGCGTTCTGGAAAATCATATACCATTGATACAATCAGGAGTTTCAAGGAAATATATGGGGGGAAAGATAATTTGTATTTGATTGTAGGAACAGACATGTTAAGCGAGATAAGCACATGGAAAGACATTGGCACACTTGCCGAGATGTGTAATTTTATAGTGGTTAATCGTTTTCCAGTAACGATTAACGGGAATCTGTCTGAATATCCTTTTGGTAAAAGAGGACTGAATGGAATCAATTTATTTTCAAAGGAAAAATTAGCGGAGATAGAAAGACTAAAAGTTCCGATTCCACCTATTGGCATATCCTCAACTGAAATCAGGGAAAGATTACGCTGTGGGCGAAGTGTAAAATATTTAGTTCCTCAATGTGTGGAAGATTATATTAAAGCCAACGACTTATATGTTAAGGGTTAAATGTTAAATTTATGTATAGAATTTCAAAGTTATTATAAAGAGTTCTAAGGATGTAACTCAAACCTTCAGGTTTGACGAATCAAAGCTAAAGCTTTGAGTTACAGCATACGCACTTCTGGGTAAAAGTTGTCACTGAATGAGACTTGATTAATTTGAGAATCAGTAAGATTCTATAAACGAAAATGAAATATACTCAATATTTCCTGATAATACTTATTATTTTACTAATAAACAACCTATGTTTTGCTCAGGGAAATATCGTAGACTACTTCCTAAAAGATCCCAACGCTTGGGACGACACAAAGAAAATCATCCATAAGTTACCAACAAAGGTCATTGTTGCAGATGGATTGGAGGGATTGGGATTTAACCTCGCAGAATTCTCGGAAGGCGATGAAGTTGCCTTGATATTTTTGGAAACTAAAAAGGCTGAAAAGTTGAAAAGGGAAGGATTTTGCAATGCAGATGATAAACTGTTACCCGGCAAAAATAGGATTGTGTCAGTTAATACACGTAATTCTGGGAATCGTAGATATTTTCACTACAAATTCATTCTTCAAAGAAATATCAATAATGTGCCCATTACAATCTATAATAATGGGAATGCGGTTCTGGAAAGTACATACGATGGCAGTCGTCCCGTTAAAGACATTTCCAATTTATCAGGGATTGAACTCTGTGAAATCGAAATTCGTTAAATATTAGGATGGTTTGTTTTAAAATATGTATCAAAAATGAGGACTGTAGTTCTTATTTATGACGATAAGTGCAGTTTATGTCGCGGATGTATGAAATGGATTGAATTACATGCAATAAAGGAGAATGTTTTTGAATTCGTTTCATGCCAATCAGAAGAACGCAGACGCCGATTCCCCGAAGTAACAGACGAAACCTGTTTGCAATCCTTTCAATTAGCGCTTTCTGATAATCAGATTTTAACTGGCGAGAAGGCGTTGCCCGAGATAATTAAACGATTGAGAGGCTTTAGATGGTTATACGTATTATTCAGGGTTCCTGTAGTTAGACCGTTATTGTATGCTATCTATCGCTGTGTTGCCAACAACAGGTATATTATTTCACAAACTATAAAACCACTCATCAAGGAATAAATAATTAAAATTCTGCTGCAGATGCTGTATTATAAATTTATAAAACCTTGTTTTTTTAGCAAAGTTTTTGATGTAACACTTTCAAATAATTAGCCACTAATGCACGAAGACACTGAGAAATACTTTGGATTTGTGCTTCCTGAAGAATTTGCCGAAATATTCGCAAAAAAATGTATGTAAAAGCCTCCCAGCCAGCCTGCGCTTCCAGCCAAAATGCGAGGTGGAAGCATTATCTCTTAGACCTATTGCATTGTATAAGGGTGAAAGGGCATCTCTTTTCTGCCCTACACTAAATTTACACAAAATATTTATTTTGGCTGCTAAGATTAAGTCATTTTTAGTTAAGCCACTGGCTTAATTTAAATACTACCCAAATTCCAAGTAAACCACCGACAGTACTTGTGGTGATTGATGTATAAGAAAGTAAGCTTACTCCGAATAATGCAGGTAGATATCCTCCTATAATTGACCCGACTGTCATTCCTAGAAAAACGAGTATCTTTGCTGGCATACTTCTTATGATATCAGAAAAATTTGTGAATTTGGTGAACTGGCAGTTGATGATAGGAAATTGTTTTCCCTCTTTGGGGAAATATTAAAACAAAACCTGAAGATGATTGCAATTTTTTTAATTGTTTCCTGCTAAATTGAACACCTAAGCTGGATGAAAAGTTAAGTGGAATATCGAAACAAGGTAAAACCTTACCATAACTCATTTAAAGAGTGTCGAAATTCAAGCATCCTTACCGTAGTTCTCGTCCCCTTTCCATTCAGCAATCAAACCGCCACCAAGAAATGTCCAGCAGTAATTGTAAGTTCTGATGTTTATAACAACGCTTCCTCAGATATTGTTATCATGGCAATTACTGGTAAAATTGACAAAGCAGTTTAATGTCCTTAACTTTACAAATATTGATAGAAAGGAAATTGATATGGAAGAATTTCTGAAAAAAGATTTGAAAAAACGGTTCGTGATAATTCTGTCCGGTTTAACTATTTCTTTCACAACTATTCTTAACGCTCACGGTGAAGACGAGAAACAAATACACACAATAGACAATCGCCTCCAAGAACATTTAGACAGTAGTGGGGGTAGTGACTCAATAATGGCGGGCAGTTACTATGAAGCTGCTGGTTCATGGGAGAAAGAAATGAATAAGTACTACCGCTTAATAATGAAAAATCTAAAACCCCCTCAGCAAAATAAACTTAAAATAGCACAGGATAAATGGAAAGAATACTGTCGTTCAGAATTAGACTTTACTTCTAAAATAATAGGTTTAGAACAAGATTCGTTTGGGGGGGGTCATACGGCGGATTATTTCTTGCAGAACGTGAAGAAGGAATCTATAAACAAAGAGCACACGAAATGAAAGTGTATTATAACGCATTAAAATCTGATTAAAGCAGGATAGATTAGATATTGGCTTGGGCGAACAGGGTTACCTGTTGAAACAAATGAAACTGAAAAAGAATTAGAAGTTTTTGCTGATACTGAAATTGAGAGACTTGATGAAACGAACCAATTATATCCTGTAGAAAACCAAAATGAGACATCTGAGAAACCAAATGAGTAATTCTGTTTTCGTGATATATGGCACGGGTTTGATAAATGTTGCTTTCTATGCTATTTAAATGCTTAGTAATTTCAAAATTGCTTAAGCCTGCTAAATAAGCGGAAAATCACGAAAGAGTATAATTCTGGGCTTGATTAAAAAAAGTTTGCTGACCTTTAGTGTGTTTCGTGGGCAGTTATTAAAGTTGCAGAAGGTCTAATTAAAATTAATCAGTTAAGTAACGAATTTAAAACTTTTCTTACAAATCCGCCATTTGCATCAAGTCTTTTTTTGGCTTCGGCATAATCAATGCCGAGTTTTTGCATAACAATGGCAACTTTTACACTGCCAAAAGCCGCCTCCAGCAACGCTTTTGCGTCTGAACGATTAGCCCCTGTGACTGTCATAACAATACGCTCGGCACGGTCAGCAAGTTTTGCATTCAAGGTGCGCAGGTCTATCATAAGATTTTCATAAACCTTACCTATCTTAATCATTGCTGTTGTGGTTAGCATGTTTAATATTAACTTGGTAGCTGTGCCTGCCTTCATGCGAGTAGAGCCCGTTATCACTTCAGGCCCCACAACAGGTCTGATGATAACATCAATGTCAAAATTTGGCGTGGTTTCCGGATTACAGCATAAAAAGATTGTCTTAGCATTGCGTTTTTTTGCCTCAAACAAGGCACCCATGACGTACGGTGTTGTACCTCCGGTAGTAATGCCCACAACTACGTCACGGTGAGTTATATTTTTATGCTGAATATCCTTTGCGCCATTTTCCGGTAAATCTTCGGCGCCTTCTACGGATTGAAATACGGCCTTCTCACCACCAGCGATAATTCCTATAACCATATTAGTGT
Source organism: Planctomycetota bacterium (assembly GCA_023261445.1). Classification (GTDB taxonomy): domain Bacteria; phylum Planctomycetota; class Brocadiia; order Brocadiales; family Brocadiaceae; genus 2-12-FULL-39-13. The sequence goes on along the minus strand of JAHFOX010000005.1, from coordinate 15,608 downwards.
CGGTACTGAATGTTGGCGGGCATTCTGATGCGTCTAATATACCCAATCTCCCACTGGTTCCTGCACCAACGTAAATAAGACGGCCGTTATCTTTAGTAAAGGCATCAACGATCAGGTCTGCCGCCTTTGCGATACGTTCGCGCTCTTTATGAACTGCAGAAAAAACCCTAGCATCCTCAGCATTGATAGTATCAATAATTTCAAGGGTAGTTTTGCAGTCAATATTGATGGTGTGGGGGTTGCGCTGTTCAGTCAATAGTTTGGAACGATCTTTAATTTCCATATTAGCGGGCATGTTAGCATTATGGGTAAAAATTGTCAAAGGATATTTAAGACTGCTTCTATACACAGCGTCATTTATCAGAGACGAAAAAGTCATTCCCGTGAAAACGGGAATCCAGAAAAACAATGGATTACGGGTTAGGCACGGAATGACAAACTTTTGGGAACTTATGTCGTTATGTATAGTATGGAATATTTCAAAATATTACTCTGGCTATTTTAAACAGTGTGTGTAATGAGTTTGGTTTTAAAACACTGCGTTGTCTGTATGATATTATCACTACAGATAATTGCAGAACATATTGCAACTTGTGTTCCGCCTGCATTCAACACTTCACCGAGATTTTCAAGGTTAATGCCGCCTATTGCAATGAAGGGAATAGTAATTTCACATTTAACTTGTTTCAGATAATCAAGACCTACCGCCGGTTCGTAGTTCTTTGTTGCTGTGTAAAATATTGGGCCAGCGCTAATATAGTCAGCGCCTTCCTGCTGCGCTATTCGTGCCTGATTTATATTATGGGTTGATACACCTAGTATTTTTTCATGTCCAATAATGCTACGTGCGATTTGGATGCTTATATCTGATTGACCGATATGCAACCCGTCTGCATCCACTTCTTTGGCGATTTCAGCGCGGTCGTTTACGATAAAAGGTGTTTTGAATTGTGAGGTTATCTTTCTAAATTCCTTTGCAAGGATAAGGAATTTACTGTCAGACATTGTCTTTTCACGTAATTGCACTGCATCTGCACCACCTTGTATAACCTTCTCTAAAGTTTCTAATATCGGTTTTTTTGCGAGGTTAGAACTTAGTATAACGTACAATCTCACGTTATAAAACCTTTGTTTAATCACCTTTGTTATCTGTTGATAGTTCATGGATAATTATAATTGACTCTCATTCAACGTTTGATATAATTACAACGTCATGTATTTCCCTACCAGAATTCATTATTACACAGACCTATTTTAATTTTCCATCAAAGTAAATACAAGGTTTATACGTGTAAAATTTGGAACATTTATCAATAGTAACGGGGTACTAAAAGCCATGTCAGACGCAAAAGAATTTTGCGGATTATTCGGAATATATGGTTGTGAAGATGCTGTAGAACGTGTCTACTACGGTTTGTATTCCTTGCAGCATCGTGGAGAAGAAAGCGCCGGCATTGCTTCAACGGACGGAAAAGAAATTACATGTTATAAGGGAATGGGTTTGGTAAACGATGTAATAAAACCGCCGATGTTGAAATCCCTTAAAAGCTCCATAGCTATAGGACATGTTCGATATTCCACTATTGGTTCCAGTAATATTGGGAATGCGCAACCCTTAGTTGTGGATTACTACAAGGGAAAAGTTGCCGTTGCCCATAATGGACAGTTGACCAATGCAAAGAGACTGCGCGAAGAATTTGAGGCAAACGGCTCAATATTCCATACCACTTCAGATACGGAAGTTATTGTTCACTTAATGGCAAAACCCTTAAATATGATGCAAAAAAGTTTGTCACTTGTATTGCAACAACTGAAAGGTGCATTTTCGTTGTTGTTTTTGACCCCGGACGAAATAGTCGGAGTGCGTGATCCCAATGGTTTTAGACCTTTAGCATTGGGAAGATTAAATAACGGTTATGTGATAACGTCTGAAACATGTGCTATGGATCAGGTAGGCGCTGAATATATTCGCGACATTAATCCCGGTGAGGCTGTTTACATCGGGAAAGACGGTATTAGAAGTGAATATTATTGTACTCAAAAACAGATTAAACCAGCATTTTGTATATTTGAATTAGTGTATTTTTCCAGACCCGACAGCAAGGTGTATGGCGAAAGCGTTCATTTGTTCCGCAAAAAATTGGGAGCCAAATTAGCCAAAGAGTCGCCTGTAGATGCTGACGTGGTTATTTCGGTGCCGGAGGGTGGGAATTCCGCTGCGATTGGATACTCCCATGCATCAGGAATACCGTTTGACCGTGGATTTATTCGCAATCATTACGTGGGGCGGACTTTCATATTACCTGAACAAGATAAGCGGCATCGTATTGTAGAGTTGAAACTAAACGCATTGAAGGAGACCGTAGAAGGGAAACGTGTCATTGTTGTTGATGATTCAATAGTAAGGGGAACGACATCTCGGTCTAGATTTGGATTATTGCGGAAAGCCGGGGCAAAAGAAATTCATGTGCGGATTAGTTGCCCGCCGCATCGGTATCCCTGTTATTATGGAATTGATTTCCAGCAAAAAGGGGAACTTATAGCAGCAGACCATACCCTGGAAGAGATACGCAAATTTTTGAATGTTGATAGCCTTAACTATCTAAGTGCGGATGGTATGATGAGCTGCGCATCTCAACCCAGAGAACACTTCTGTAATGCCTGTTTTACAAAGGATTATCCAACACCTATTGAAGAAGAGACGAAGAATCTCATTGAGAGGAAGATTATTAGAGAGGTTGAGAAGGTTGGCTAAAAGACTAACATTTTGCCACGAATGGACACGAATCACTGCAAATAAAAAAAAGGAAATTGGTAATAATTTGTTAATGTTTGTGTAAATTCGTGCTTAATTGTGGCTAATGGTTATATTAAATAACAATGCTTACAAATCCGTTATATCTTATAAAAGGCGTCTTAGGCAGGACCTTTTATGTCATTCCTAAGCGGCCCGAACGCATCCAGATAGAAATTACCAACCGTTGTAACTACACCTGTGGTATGTGTCCGCGTGAATCTTTTAACTTGCCAGAAAATGACATTCCATTCGATCTTTTTAAAAATATTGTTGATCGCCTGGATTCTGCATATAATGTTACACTTACAGGATGGGGAGAGCCTTTATTGCATCCTGCGCTATTGGATATGATTATCTATTCGAAAGATAAAGGACACAATGTGGGTGTAACGACAAATGGTTTGTTGCTTGCGCCATTCATTGAAAGATTTATTGAAATACCATTAGATAAACTGACTATTTCCTTAGATAGCGTTGACGAAGGCAGCGAGGTGATTGAAGGACATCCTTCTAATAAGGTCGTAATAAAAAATATAGAATCCCTTATCCATTCAAGAGGAACCAGAAAAAAACCGGTCGTTACTATACAAATAACAATGCATGAGAAAAGGCAGTGCCTGGATACGGTCAAATATGCTGGAGAGGCAGGGGCTAATCGCGTATATTTGGTGCGGTTAAACATACCTATGGGTATGAATGGATTTAAAAGGCCCAGTTTGGAAGAGGAAATGGAAATTTACAAAGAGTCCGAGGAAATAGCCAAGAAATATGGATTGCAGGTAGATAACAATTATTCTGCTCTTGATAACCGTTTACTTCGATCCTTTTATAAAAGGTTACGGCCTGTAATGTATAAATTTGATAAGTACTGTCCTAAACCCTATGATTACTTGTATATCAACATTGATGGCAAGGCAACACCATGCTGTGACCTGCCTCGACATGAAGTTGGAAATATATTGAAACAAAGCATAGATGAAATCTGGCACGGTGAGAATTTACAGTATTTCCGAGAACATCAGAACGATGTTTGCGGCACTTGTGACGCATTAAGGCTTAAGCATTTAAATTAATCGGAATATCCAAAATACTTTGCATATATTGCAAATGCGGATGTATTCGAGTTAAATATAACAAATGCATTGGTCTTCAAAGGAAGTATACAATGGTTCAGAAAGAAAACGATAAAGATGTTCAACAACTACCTGTATTAACCTCAGAGGAGTATGCATTGGTTGTAAAGACCATTGATAGCGTTTTCGAAGCTGACTTTGATAAGGCGTTACCACTCGTAGAACATCTCATAAATACTTTGAATCCCCAGACTACAGGTACTGCATTTAAGACCTTGCAGAGTGTTCTAAAGACTATATGGAACTACTTTAAAGCAATAAATTTGGTGCGAACAGAGGGTAATTTTATTGAAGCATACAATTTGTTTCATTCATCGGCTGAAGGATTCAATGTATTTGGTTTCAAAGAATTCAGAGACCTTTCAATAGGTATGATGACTTATGCGTCAGCAGTTATTGAACTTCGAAAATCGAACATTGGTCAGGCATTGGAATATCTTACAAATGTTAAGAAATATCTCAAAAGTGAGGGGAAGTATAGCAACAAATACAACTTTTTTATTGATCATATAGAACCTGAAATGCTTTTTGTGTCTGGCATAAAAGCCTTAAACGATCTTGACTATGCCACTGCTAAGACACTGATTGATAGAGCTTCTCAGGTCGCTGAACAAGTGGCACATAATTATTATCAGGAAGGGAAACCTATGTATTACACGTTCAAAGGGTATTCCTTATTATATAAGGCCATTTATACTTTTTGCCGAGCTGAAAACGAATTCAACCAATTCGAATATGACAAACTTGCTGCTAGGCAGGATTTAGCAAACGAAGCAATCCAGGCAAAGGAACTTTTAGACAAAGGTGACATTGAAAATGTAATGGTCAAAAACTCGATCCATATTGCCAATGCCATTGCTAATTTGTTACAAGTAATTGGTGAGCTTAGTTCGATTATGCAAAGGGTATTTCGTTCAACATTTAAACCAGATATACCTGCTATTGCGCGTCTCAAGCAAAAAATTGATATAGCTGAAAACTCATTTTCTAAGGCTGGATATGAACTTGTACCGCTTATTAGGCATTGTGGTCAACTTTACAGTCAGGTAAACAATTTACAATGGCTTGCAAAACCTAATAAAAAAGATTTTGGTGCGTTATCAGGGCTTGTGTCTTGTTCTCTTTTTCTGCCATTATTTTTGGTTGTGACATGGGCAAATTCCACATTCGGAATAAAATTAAAAGGATCAACTATTATAGAGGCATGTATTAGCATGGCGCTAATTGGAGGTTTCGGTTTTGGAGCACTGAAGTTCAAAAGCTTATTCTTCTCAAGTCGCAATAAAAAAAGCTAACTGAAAAAATGGGATAGAAATAGGTTCGCATGACATGCTGTTGGGAATTTTGACGAAAGCATTAAATTAATTCTTTCTAAAAACAACAAATTATATTATGAAAATTACTTTTCTCGTACCACCATCAATTGATAGAAATATTCCTGAGCGGGTTGCCGGCTGTGCTTACTTGCTTTATTACGTACCGAATATCTTTCTCTTAAGCGCCGCTGCGGTGCTTGAGAATGAAGACTATGAGGTTAAATATATAGAGGCGACGATTAAGAAGTGGGATCGGGGGCATTTTCTCTCATTTTTGAAAGAGGACTTGAGCGATGTTTATTGTTTCTATTCTGTAAATCTCTCTCAAGAAACAGATATGCGGGCGTTAAAAGACATTCGTGAAATACGGGGAGACGTATCGGTTATATTTTTTGGTCCTGCGCCGTCTGACAGGCCTGCGGAATTTGCGGTGGATGAAAATACTTACGTGGTCAGGGGCGAGCCTGAATATACAATGCTTGAACTCGTAAAGGCGCTTGACGCTGGATCGAATATTAAAGATATAAAGAGTGTGTCATTTAAAGACAATGGTAAGATTGTTCACAATGTTAATAGGGAACCGATAGAAAATCTTGACACGTTGCCCTTTCCTGCCAGACATCTACTGGAAGAAAAAGATATCTATTACAATCCCAAGTTAGGGAAGCGTCCATTTACTGCTGTTTGTACATCGAGGGGGTGTTCTTATCGGTGTATTTATTGCGTTCCATCATCCTTGAGCTTCTCACGTGAGCTTGAATATAAACACCATTTGGGCAAAAAACCACCTGTAAGAAAGCGGTCGCCTGAAAATATTATCGAAGAGTTTATATTGTTAAAGGCTCAGGGTTATAAAGCCGTGAATGTGCAGGACGACCAGTTCGTATGGGGAGAGGAGCGGACGGTTCAGATTTGCGATGGTATCAAAAATCTTGATATTGTGTGGGGATGTTCTGCAAGATCAGACCATCTGAATGAGCCAATTGTTAAGGCAATGGCAGAGGCAAATTGTAAGTTTATTGATCTCGGTGTCGAGTCGTTTAATCAGGAAATACTGGATTATGTAAAGAAAGACATTGATGTAAAGAAAAACGAGGAAGCGATTAAACTGGTCAAGAAATATGGTATCAATGCAAAGATAAATATCATGTTTGGTGCATCACCACTGGAAACAATGGACACCATTAAGAAAAATATGGAAGAGGTGAAACGGCTGAAGGTTGATCAGGTGATGTATAACATTGCCAATCCGTTTCCAGGCACTGATTTTTATAAGATTGCCAAAGAAAATAAACTCTTTGTTTACGGGGACTATAAGCCTGTTAATGTGGCAAAGGAGGCTAATATTGCATATTCTCATCTTGGAAAGAAGGAGCTTGAAAATGCCGTGCGGCGCGCCAATTTCGAGTTTTTCTTAACGCCTCGTTTTATACTAAAAAATATACGCCGTTTGGGTTCTCTCGATTCGTTAAAAGCCATGTTTAGGAAGCTTTTTTAGAAACGAAGGTGTTTCTTTCTCTGTGTTTTCCGTGAACTCTGTGGCAAAGGTGTTTTTCTGATGAAATTTTCTATCCTTGTCCCTGCCTATAATGAAGAGCAGTCTATCTCACCCTGTTTGAATTCACTCATTTCTATTGATTATGACGATAAGGAAATTATTGTTATTGACGATGCATCAACTGATCGCACAGTTCAGGTTGTCGAAAAATATCTAAGTAAAGGCGTAATATTGGTGAAACGAGAAATAAACGGGGGAAGGGCGGCTGCGTTGAACTCAGGATTGCAAAAGGCAACTGGTGATGTCGTTGTTACTACTGATGCTGACACGGTTGTCCATTCGAAATGGTTACAAAGATTTAAATCCTGTTTTGAACAAGAAGGTGTTGTTGCTGTTGGAGGGGCTTATCAGGCGCATAATAAGGACAAACTGCTAGTTAATACAACAGACATTTTAGATCAAATAATGAATAGGGTGTTCAAGAAATCGCTGATTCCAAATAAGCTTTCAGGTGTAAATTCTGCCATCCGTAGAGAAGCGTTACTGAGTCTGGGTGGATTTAACGAGAATTCATGGTGGAGCGAGGATTCTGAGTTGGGATGGAAATTGGGCAGGATTGGCGGGGTTGTTTATGATCCTGACAACGTAGTGGCTACTCAATATCCTGATACATGGTTAGGTATCTGGAAGAGGAAATTTTACTGGGGATTTGCAATGGGTCTGAAATTCAGAGAGCAAATGCCATTCAATATAAAACTGTGGCTGCGTCCGATGATATTCGTGGCGCTTTTTATAAGTCTTTTGACGTTTCTTGTGACAATACCGTATGGAATAAATACATTTCTTATGCCATGTTTATTTTTCTTTTTTATATTAAGTTCACTGACAATTTTGTATATTCCGTTAGGTGTAATTGTAATGGTGAAGAATAAAGACCGTTTATCACCAACAACTTTATCATTATTAGCCGTATTGCCCATTGTTCGTGAGTTTGCTTACGTATACGGTTTGTTTATGGGTTTTTGTAAGGGACGAGTGGGATCAATACGACCTTCGTGGAAAGAGAAAGCAAACCACAGAGACACAGAGGTCGCAGAGAAAAAACTGTAGTTTTATTATTGCAGGGGCGAACGGCCGGTCACCCTTACTTTTTTATGGATAACTTATGAAAAAGAAAACTACAAAAGGACTTTCTTACAGAGACGCAGGGGTTGATATTGACACGAAAGGACAGTTTACCACAGATATTTATTCAAAGATGCGAACAACCTTCGGTCCGCGGGTAATCGAAAATCCCGATGGATTCGGTGGGCTATTTGCCTTAAATTCTCACCTTAAGAAATATCGCCAACCTGTACTTGTATCTTCTACCGACGGTGTTGGTACTAAATTAAAGATTGCCTTTATGATGGGGAAGCACGATACAATTGGAATTGATCTGGTAGCCATGTGCGTTAACGATATTATAGTTTTGGGCGCTGAACCTCTATTTTTACTTGATTATTTAGCAAGTAGCAGGATTGTTCCAAAGGTTTTGCATGAGGTGTTGGATGGAATTGTGGTCGGTTGCCGTCAGGCTGGTTGTGCCCTTATTGGAGGCGAGACACCGGAAATGCCCGGGTTCTATCACAAAGGTGAATATGATATTGCTGGTTTTGTAGTCGGTGTTGTGGAGAAAAATAGAATTATCAACGGAAATACAATAAAACCCAGCGACGTTGTTATTGGATTGAGTTCTAGCGGTGTTCATAGTAATGGTTTTTCTCTTGTTAGAAAGGTTTTTTTTGACAAGGCAAAAATAAAGATTACCCAGAAACTAACTAAATATGGTTTAGATACTACACTCGGCGAAGAATTAATAAAACCAACAAAAATTTATGTAAAGCCTATATTGAAGATTTTAAATAAATATAAAACAAAAATGATTGTAAAAGGGATGGCGCATATTACTGGAGGCGGGCTTGTTGAAAACATACCTCGCATTTTACCTAAGGGCTGTGCTATTAAATTGGGAAAAAACAGATGGGATGTTCCGGAGATATTTAAAATAATTCAGAAGGTAGGCAATATTGACGAAGAGGAAATGTTTCATGTCTTTAATATGGGTATTGGAATGGCGCTGATTGTTTCTAAATCAGATGTGAACCCTGTTTTGAATGAGCTTAAAAAATCAGGGGAGTCTGGAACTATTATCGGAGAGGTTGTGAAAGGAGACAGGATTGTGCGTATTGAGTGAAACGGTAAACATTCTAAATTATTAATTATGTTGTTGAGTACCCCTTCTTTAATTGCTTGCCTTTTAAAACTCCATACATTGTGCAGATTATCAGATAAATAGTTAAAGATGTGGATAGCGCTAATTCGGGAGTGATTATAAAAAACAAGATAGCGATGGAAAATTCCAATGCCATAGCAAGAATGCCTTGTTTAATGCCGATTTTACTTGTGACATTAAAAAAAGGGACTTTACTGATCATAAAGGCCCCGAGCGCAAAAGTAACAAATGGCAAGAGTTTCATAACCATATCTGCATCATGACCGAATCTTGCTTGTATAAAATGATTGAGAATGATAAGTTGAGCAATCGTTCCGCCTGAAAGCGTGGTGGGTAATCCTGTGAAGAAGTGTCTTGACATATTCACATTTTCATCTTTTTGCGCATTAAATCTTGCTAATCGGAAAGCGGCGCATATCATATAAAATAATCCAATACCACACATAACAATACTCGGTAAGTTTGTGCAGGTCTTTCCTACTAGCAAGGCAGGTGCGATACCGAAAGTTATTAAATCCGCCATGGAGTCCAGTTGAGCGCCAGTTTTACTCGTGGTTTTCAACATCCGAGCCAGTCTTCCGTCAAAGGCATCCAACGCCATTGCTGCTACAATTAGCCATGCTGCAATCTCGAACCGCTGGTTCAAAACGCATAAAATTGAAATAAAACCACTTACCATGTTTCCCATAGTTACTATGGTTGGTAACGTTTCTTTTATTTTCAATGTAAAACCTCCAGATTGACTATAGATTCGGTAATATTAATACGGTTTTTTGCGTTCTTTAAAACTAGATAATATAACTAACAAAAACAGTGCCTATTGTACATAATAGTTTTATTTTAAAATAAATGTTCTAACTATAACCATTCATTATTGTTGTGGGTATAATAGTGTTTAAGTGAAAAATTAGCAGGATGCAGTATATTTTTAAAACGCAGTACGCATACTGCATAGTTTTGTATAATTACTGCACTACACAAGAATTTATTATGATAAAAAACATAACAATCTTTTTTATAGAATCTAACTTTGTTATTGCTTGTGTGTCAACACTGGGAAATAAATATTAGTTTTTTAAATCTTTTTGCTTGACAGTGTTAATTGATTGTGTTAGTTTGTTACAAACTTATATCTGTTACATAGTTAAGTATGATTTGTAAATCATGAAAGGAGGTGTTTTAAAGACTGTTAGAAATTTATGTAAAAAATGCATTCAATGAGATTTATAAAACGTAAGATGCAATGTTTTGTATCTGAGTTTGAGCGAGTATCGTAAATAATAACATAAATTATGTAGTATAAATGTTTTTGCTACGCCTGAAAAAATTTTAGCTAAAATATACGGGAGAAAAACGAAATGAAATCGTACAAAAAATATATGGCCGAGTTGGTTGGGACGTTTGCGCTTGTATTCATAGCGGCTGGCTCTGTATGTGCAGATTTTTATTTAAGGCAAGCGGGAGGGCAAGGACTAGGTCTTTTGGGTACTTCTATTGCATTTGGTGTAGTTGTAACTGCCATTATTTATGCTATGAGTTATGTTTCGGGTTCGCATGTTAACCCTGCAGTGACTGTATCCTTTTGGATTACGAAACGAATGGACCCCAACACTGCAATTATGTATATTCTGTCTCAATTTGCCGGTGCAACAATAGCAGGGTTTGCCTTGAAAACTCTATTTCCTGAAGCGGTCAAGACCGTATATTTGGGAACATGTATGTTGGCGCCGGGCGTTTCCACTTTGCGTGGGATGTTGATGGAATTTATCATTACCTTCCTTTTAGTTTTTACTATATATGGAACGCTTGTTGATAAAAGGGCTTCTGCCGGATTTGCTGGTGTTGCCATTGGATTTGTAGTGCTCATTGGCTCTATGATTGGCGGTACAATTAGCGGCGGGGGTATAAATCCTATCCGTGTATTTGGTCCTGCTATAGCGTCTGGACAGTTCACACATCACTATGTCTGGTGGGTAGGTCCTATCCTAGGCGGGATTGCAGCAGCGTTTGTTTATGACAAACTCTTTGCAGAAAACAGGAAATAACTCAGGTTAACTTTACACGTATTTTTAATACCTGTTAGATTATACAAAGATGTACTTTTCAGGTAACATAAAAAGATAAACGGCAACGTTGGAAATTAAAATTCTCACGTTGCCGTTTTTATTGGGATTTCCCATTGTTTGACATTGATATTGCACTAAAGCTTATCAGACAAGAAAACAAACAGTTTGTCGAACCTGTCGTTACAACCATTTCTAGAAAACGAACGCCGTTTCACGTCCTGATTTCTTGTCTTTTAAGTCTGAGGACGAAGGATCAAACCACCCGCGAAGCTTCTCACAGGCTCTTTGCCGCAGCAGATAATCCAGAGGAAATGATGAATATCCATACTCCTAAACTGGAAAAACTCATTTATCCAGTGGGTTTTTATCGGACAAAGGCAAGGAAGATAAAAGAAATTTGCAAAGTACTAGTTGAAAAATATAAGGGTGATGTGCCGAACGAAATTGATGAGTTGTTGAAATTGAATGGCGTAGGGCGAAAGACGGCAAATTTAGTTGTAACTCTCGGATACAGCAAACCGGGTATTTGCGTGGATACCCACGTGCATCGGATTACTAATCGTTGGGGATATGTTAAGACGAAGAATCCGCATGAAACAGAATTTGCACTTCGTGAAAAACTTCCGAAAAAATACTGGCTTACTATCAACGACCTTTTAGTTACTTATGGTCAGAATATTTGTGTTCCTATTTCCCCCAAATGCAGTATCTGTCCTGTCAGTTCATATTGCAGAAAGGTCGGCGTAACAAGGCACCGATAACATTATAAGTATATTTGGGTTTTATATGTTATTTTGCAAACAATACACATTAACCATTAAAGGTTTCTTGGATAATCTTTAACATTTCAAGGTGAACTCCTTCTATGCCTGCAACGATGTTGCCAGTTTTTAGGAACCGGTTGCTACCGTTAAAGTCTGTAACTACCCCGCCCGACTCTTTAACCATGAGGGCGCCTGCCGCCATATCCCACGGCGACAGGGCACATTCAAAGAAACCTCCAAAGATGCCTTCTGCCGTGTATGCAAGGTCAAGGCAGGCAGAGCCGCCCCTTCTGATGCCGGTGGCTTGCATAAACAGGTTTTTAAACACTTTTAGATATGGATCAATAATATCTTTTATCCTGAAAGGGAAGCCTGTCGCAATCAGTGAAGTATTTAAGGTTTTGGAATGTGAGACGTGAATACGTTTATCATTTTTATAAGCCCCCTGACCCTTAATGGCAGAATAGACGCTGTCTCTCAGAGGTTCATAAATAAGACCCATTACGAGTTCTTCCTCGATTTCTAAGGCAATGGATATGGCAAAATTTGGCAACCCATGAATATAATTCAAGGTGCCGTCCAATGGATCTATAATCCACAAAAATGGTGATGAATTTCTTTTTGTAGGCGACTCTTCGGCAAGTATGTCATGATTATTGAAATGATTTTTAATGTGATTCTTAATGATTTCTTCTGCCATTCTATCCACATTGGTAACAAAATCGTTCTTTGCCTTTTCATCAATCATGGAAGGGTCAAGCTTTCTAAAATGTTCTTTTAAAATAATACCCGCCTTAAGCGCAGATTCCCTCGCAATATCGAGGTATTTATTTAAATCGTTTGGATTTATTATCAATCTGTGGTGATCTTTAGTAGAAACGGAAACAGGATCGTCATAATTATTGTTAGTCTTCATGTGTGTAAACCAGGCTTTTTCCGGTGAGAGTTTTATAGGCATTAAGGTATTTTTCAGAGGTCTTTTGAATAATTTCAGATGGAAGCATCGGGGCAGGTGGTTTCTTATCCCAATGGATGCTTTCGAGATAATCGCGAATAAATTGTTTGTCGTATGATGGTTGAGGTCCTCCGGGTTTATAGCCTTCAAGCGGCCAGAAACGCGATGAATCTGGCGTAAGCGCCTCGTCAATTAATATCGTTTTTTTGTCTTTTGTAATGCCCCATTCAAACTTGGTGTCGCAAATAATGATGCCTTTGCTTCTTGCGTATTCGCTCGCCTTGAGGTAGACCTTCATACTCTTTTCCTTCAATTCTTCGGCAAGTTTTTTGCCTATCACATCCGCTACCTTTGTAAAAGGAATGTTCTCGTCGTGTCCTGTGGTTGCCTTTGTAGAAGGTGTGAAGATAGGTTCAGGAAGCTTGTCTGATTCTTTTAGTCCAGATGGCAGCTTTATTCCACAAATTGATTGAGTGTGCTGGTACTCCTTCCAGCCGGAACCGGCAAGATAACCCCGAATCACACATTCTACAGGAAGGACATCCACTTTCTTTACGAGCATGGAGCGACCCTGAAGTATGTCTTTGTGCTGTGCAATAATCTTGTTGTTCATTTGCTCGGTTTGTGTGGTAATAAGGTGATTTTCAACTATGTCGGATGTGTATCTGAACCAGAATTCAGAAAGGCCTGTCAGCACTTTCCCTTTATATGGAATACCGTTCGGTAAAACTACGTCAAAGGCTGAAATACGGTCTGTGGCTATGATTAATAGATAGTCGTTAATTTCATAGATGTCTCGCACCTTGCCACGGTTGCATAACTTGAGTTGAGGAATTTGTGTGGTGAGAATAGGAGCCGTTTTGTTATTCATTTATATTGCGATGTTAGGGATATATTGTTTGAGTTTTATCTTGATTTTATTTGAGCCTTGAAGATTGGGTTTTAGTGATAAGGCGATATTCAAATGATGTAAGGCGTTTACATATTCATTTAATTTGAGATAACATTCAGCCATTTTTTTATAAATAAATGCGTTTTCGTTTTTGTATAATTTCAGTCTTAACACCTTTTCATAGTAACGAAGGGCATTTTCGGGAGATGCAGATCTTGCCAATTTACGGCAATAGATGTTTCTAATCCGTTCTTTAATTTCGTCTAGTAAATGACGACGGTGAGTGTCCCCTTTATCTTTTTCAAGTATGGATTCGTAAAATCCAATAGCAACCTCGTGCCTTCCGCGTTTTTCATAAGCCTCAGCCAGTAAGAATTTGCAGTCAATGTAATCACGATGTTTTAAGTACGAAAGGAATTCTACGCCTTTATTGTTTTTTAATAAGAGTTCGTAATTTTCGATAGCTTTGTGCGTGCTACCATTTAGAAGGTCATCGAAGATAGCACGTGCTTGTGTTTTAACATTTTCTGCTTCTTGGTTTTCTTCCTCTTTTTTGTGTTGTTTGTATGTTCTGCGGACATGAAAATATTGCTGGTATTGTCTATCATATTGTTCGCGAGTTATTGAATCAGAAAGTGTCTTGTAAGCTTGTATGATAACCTTCGTTTTTGATTCAGCCCATAATTTGTTCGGGCCGTGGATATCGGGGTGATACTTTTTAATAAGCGCTCGGAATGAGCGTTTTATTCCCTCCGGGCTTACTTCGTGGGGCACTTCGAGGATGTCGTAATAATTTACCAACGTAGGAGTTCCTTGCAAGATAAATATTATTAATATTAAACTGTCTCATAATAGCCTTTACTGTTCCTGTCATTTTGAGCAAAAGTAATCTCATTATGATGCGATTGATTCTGAGATTTGCTTCCTCAATGATGGTGTAAAGAAGTTTTTTGGGACAGTACACCAAATTAAAATAACATAAATTATGGTATCAGCTATTTTATAATCTGTCAACAGGCTTTAATTAAATTGTGTAAGAATATATGCAGTTTTTTAGACAAAACTATTATAAAAAGACTTGACAACCATAATTAGTTTTGCTATAGAGTGTGAGCATTTTCAGTATCTCAAATAAATTTTAGGGATAAGCTAATGGCATATTTCTTGCAATCCAATCCAAACCAATCCAAACCAAACCAATCCAAATAACATTTATTGTTTCCTTCGTGGAATGGGAGAAAAACCCTCGCATTCAGGCTGTAGTAGTTTACTTTCAGTTATTTTCGGTTATTGATAGTTCACAAAACGCCTTTTCTGGAGAAATCTGGGAAAAGCGTTTTTTTGTTTAGGTTTCAAAAGGCAGTAAAAACCACAAGAAGAGCGAAGATACCTGACAAGTTATTTCATTTTATACCACTAAGATGATGCCGAATATTAACACAAGCAATACGGTTTATATAAACCAGGATAAAAAGCGAGAAGAAATTCCAGAGAGCGTATTATCGAAAAGGAGCTAGCAAAAATGAGAAATATGCCATTTTGTATGCCGGTTTTATTGTTACTTTTTGCATTGAGTGGAGTCGGAACGTTAACACACACCCAGTCGGCGGCTGCGGCGCCAACGGTGATCTCTACCATTACGGTTGGGGGTCAAGCCACTGGCGTTGGAGTCAATTCCTCGACGAACCGTATCTATGTGTCAACTTATTCCAACAATACGGTAAGTGTAATAGACGGCGCTACCAACTCGGTAACAGCTACCATTTCGTCGGGTATGAGTTATACTCATGGCGTGGGAGTCAATTCCTCGACAAACCGTATCTATGTGGCAAATTATTATTACAGTAATACGGTTAGTGTGATAGATGGCGCTACCAATACAGTGATATATACCATTCCGGTTGGATATGGT
>JAHFOX010000053.1:7823-13998 GCA_023261445.1 Planctomycetota bacterium | reverse complement strand
TTTCAGATTAAGCTCAGAAAACACGAGACTATGTGTAAAACAATCGAAGAGCTGGGTCTAAGTGGGTTAACACCCCACAACCCAGCTCTTTGTATTTCCAGTATCGGTAAAAATGTTTTTAGAAGACTAAAAATTGGTTGTGTTTCATAAAAATATGCTTGACAAGATTTGTCATAAAGGTATAATTAAAAAACTTTTTATTATCTTAGGTTTAAGATAATTTTTAGCAATCACTAAGTTAAAGAAAAAACTGGGAAGGGGGGTGGTCTGGGTAAGCTAATAAAGTCTTTATTGTGTCTACGGTTACCTATAAATGTTAATTAGTGTTAGTTAATGGGTAATAAATGTAGTTTAAAAGCGTGTGTAAAGAAAGAAAGGAGAAGATGTAATGCTTGAGATTTTAAAGAAGCCATTATCCAGATTGGCTGGGGCAACCCTCGCGGTAGCGGGTATTACCTTGCTAACGTGTACGATGGGAAATAGTATTGCAAAAGCAGAAGGTCCTACATTTCAGGATGTAGCATCACAGGTGTTTGGTCAAGCGGTTGGTCCAGATAACGATGGAACACTATATGTATTCGGTTTAACGGCAAAGTACACCTCGCCTCAATATGTTGATGCATGGGGCCCATACAAATCATTTTTGAAGTTCTTGCCTTCAATTCGTTGGTATGATCCAGAACATTATTGGACGTCGGGCAGTCAAACTGAAGGCGTATATAAAAGCGAAGAATGCGTTCTTTGTCATACCGTTCAGACTCCTACAATTGTAAAGGACTGGAAGAAGAGTACTCATGGTAATACAGAAGGTAGGAGGGGTATTGTAACAAAAGACGGGAAACCGTATGAAGGTGCGGTAGGTTGTGACAAGTGTCATGGTAATGATCACCAGAAGCTTTACATGCCTACATGGAAGAATTGTAATGAGTGTCATCCAAAAGAGACCTCAGAGCACAGGGCTGGTGGTTTAGGTTCGCATACCCATGCGTTTACTGTAAACACGTTGGAATTCTCTTGGCAAACAGGAAAGCCGGCGGAAGAGGTTGCTGGTTGTGCTGAGTGCCATGCTATCGCAGAAAACAGGTGCGATGGTTGTCATACAAGACATGTATTTAGTCCTGCAGAAGCAAGAAAGCCAACTGCATGCAGATATTGCCATATGGGTGTTGACCATGATGAATGGAAGATGTATTCGGATTCCATTCATGGTTGTTTGTATGAGGCGGAATCTGCTACGATGGACTGGAGCAAGCCGGTGAAGAAGGGGAATTACAGGGTTCCAACATGTGCTTATTGTCACATGCAGGATGGAAATCACAACCCACAGCAATTTGGGACTATCTATAGTGATATGGGTATGTTCGAAGTTGACCGTGGCTCACCAAAGCACAAGGCAAAGAGAGATGCATGGATAAAGAAGTGTCAGGATTGCCATTCTCCAAGATTTGCTGCCGACAAATTGAAGGAAATGGATGATGGTGTCAGATTGAGCTTCACGAAGTGGAGAGAGGCAGCAGCCGTTATCGTTGGTTGCTTCCTTGACGGTGTTGTTGATCCAATGCCAGAGGGTTCACCACCAGACTGGTATGGTCATTACACATTCAGCTTGCTACCTGGCGGTGATCCAAGATTCTATGCAACTTCAAACCTTGAGCGTCTTGGTCTTGAAATGGTTTGCTATCTGATTGGCAATACATATAAAGCACTTGCTCATATGTGTATGTACAATGCAACATACGGAAACGGTGGTGCATTTGAAACAGATAGAAAGGCGATCGAAATTAAGACAGAGGCTGCTAAATTGAGAAGGTTTGCTGCAATTGAGAAGAAGATTGGTTTAGAGCACAAGTCAGAAGCGTTTTGGCAACATGGTGAATATCTTGATCTACTCCCAGGTTGGAAGAGAAAACCAGGCGATGTAGATGTTGAATGGTTCAAGAGAACTGATATTCCTCACCGTGCAAATGCCGATGCTGGTGTAGAAGTACATCATCACTAATTTGTAAAAATCTGATGTAAGATTCAGATTTAGTTTTAAATAACGATGAGGGTAGCAGAAATGAATGTTTGTTACCCTCATTGTATTTTATAAGTTTAATTTATTATAAAAAAATGAGGTGGTGTCATTTATGGTAACAACAATATTGAAATCTAAGGTAGTGGAGCAAAAGGATTTATCCGAATCATGTAGTTTGCCTGATAAAATGGGGCATTTCGGACGTTTTGGCGGGAAATTTGTTCCTGAAACAATAATGCCTGCTTTAGATCAATTAGAGAAGGCTTATTTAGCAGCGAAAAATGACCCTGCTTTTAATGCGGAACTGGAGTATTATTTAAGAGAATACGTGGGGCGTCCATCAACTCTGTATTATGCGGAGAGATTAACGAAAAAGCTTGGTGGCGCAAAGATATATTTTAAAAGGGAAGACCTGAATCATACCGGTGCGCACAAAATAAATAACACGATCGGGCAAATATTACTTGCTATAAGGATGGGCAAAAAACGGATTATTGCCGAAACAGGCGCTGGACAGCATGGTGTAGCCACTGCAACAGCAGCGGCAATGTTTGGTATAGAGTGTGATGTATACATGGGCGAAGAAGATATGAGACGTCAGGCGTTGAATGTCTTTAGAATGAAACTGCTTGGGACAAGGGTGATTCCTGTAACAAGTGGTTCGAAGACATTGAAAGATGCCACAAATGAGGCGTTTAGAGATTGGATGGCATCTGTAAGGCACACCCATTATATTTTAGGCTCAATAGTTGGACCTCATCCTTATCCAATGATGGTTAGAGATTTCCAGACGGTCATTGGAAGAGAGGTAAAGAGGCAAATAATGGAAAAGGAACGTAGGTTGCCTGACTATTTAATTGCCTGCGTTGGCGGCGGTAGTAACTCAATGGGGCTATTCCATCCTTTTATTGAAGATAAAGATGTAAAAATGATTGGTGTTGAAGCAGGCGGGCTTGGACCTGAAATTGGCCAACATGCATCTACACTTACAAGCGGCAAAATAGGTATTTTACACGGCAGTGCAAGCTATGTATTGCAAGATGAGGATGGACAGACATTGCCTGTTCATTCAATTTCGGCTGGGCTGGACTACCCAGGTGTTGGTCCAGAACATAGTTATTTAAAAGATATTGGAAGGGCAAAATACGTTTCAATAACGGACAACGAAGCTGTAAATGCCTTTCAAGAGTGTGCACGGTTAGAGGGAATCATTCCTGCCCTAGAGGCAGCACATGCTATTGCATATACAATGAAATTTGCTCCGACGTTACACAAAGATGAAATAATTGTTATATGCCTGTCAGGTAGCGGCGATAAAGATTCCTTTGAGGTTGCCAAAAAACTTGGGTACAAGATTTAGTTGGAGCAAGGGAATTATTTTTAATTTAATGCACTCTTTGACGTTTCAGCATTGAGTTTTGATGAACAGAATTGATAAAAAGTTTTACGACCTAAAGAACAAGAAAACACCCGCCTTTATTCCCTTTATTACTGCCGGTGATCCTGACCTGCAAACCACAAAGGTTTTAATATTAGAATTCGAAAAAAGGGGTGCCGATATTATCGAGCTAGGCATCCCCTTTTCTGACCCTATTGCAGATGGACCAATTATTCAGGCATCATATTATAGGGCATTAGTTAGAGGTGTAAAGGTTGCTCATATATTGGACATGGTTTCAGAATTACGCAAAAAATCTGGAATACCAATTGTTTCTATGGTGTCTTATAGTATTGTGTACAAAGGAGGCTGCCAGAATTTTGTTGAAAAGGCGTTCAAGGCAGGGCTTGATGGTTTAACTATTCCCGACCTGCCTGTCGAAGAAAGTGATGAGATATTTGAAATAGCAAAGAAAAATGATTTTAAAATCGTCTGTTTTATTGCACCGACAACAACAGAACAGCGTATGAGTCTGATTACGCAGAAGTCACAGGGTTTTTTATACTACATTTCTGTGGTTGGTATAACTGGAATAAGAGATAGGATACCAAATGATGTCGTTCAAAATATTAACAAACTTAAGCAGATGACGAATACACCCATTGTCGTAGGTTTTGGAGTTTCCACACCAGAACATGCAAAACTAATCGGAAGGGTTGCAGATGGGGTTATTGTGGGTAGCGCTATTATAAAAGAAGTAGAAAAATACACAAATAAACATTCTACGGAACTGGTGAAATGTGTCGGTGAATTCGTTGGGCAATTGGTTCTCGGAACAAAAGGATAAGTTCGAGAGGATTATTATGATTCCAAATTGGCTGTTTTTGAGGGATTACAAGAATAAGGATTTTTTTTGTTAAAACAGCTAAAAATAATTAACTTTTTGTATTGACTTAAACATTAGATTCTATATAATAATAATTCCAAAAAAATGAAAGTTGCAGATACATAAATTTAATTGGTATTTATATAATAAGTGCTTGGAAAGGGGGTGGTCTGCAAGGTTAATTGGTAAGTTATTTTATTATGTAACGCAATCTAATGATGATTGTGGCGTATGAATAATGAGAAAGGAGGAGAGTTTAAAGTATCATGCATAAATTTTTGAAAGTAACTTTAGCGTCAGCATTAATAGGTTTTGGAACGATGGGTGTGGTTTCCAACCTGATGATGAAAGAGGTAAAAGCAGTAGAAATTATCACCCACTGGGTACCACACGAAGTCTACGGACAAATTGGTGAACCAGATAACAACGGTAAGGTGTTCTTTTCGGGTTTAGGAGCAAAATACGCGGGGTATCCCAAGCATGAAAATCCCCCACCTTATCCTGGAAAATATAGCAAATTTTGGAGGACATTGCCTGCTTACCGTTATTATATTCCAGATTATACGTATAACAGGGATGAGGTAAGACCTTCAAACCCAATAAAAGGTACGTTTCAAAACGAGCAGTGTATCGGCTGTCACTCTGTTATGACCCCTGGAATTGTCAGGGATTATAAGAAGAGTGCTCATGCAAAGGCAGAACCAAGTCCAACAGGTTGCGATACCTGTCATGGCAATAACCATCAAAAACTGACCATGCCATCATCAAAGGCTTGTGGTACAAGTGATTGCCATGAGACACAATATAGTGAACAAGGTCAGGGTGGTATCGGTTCGCATGCTTCCTGTTCAAGTTTTGCACAGGTCGAATGCGCATGGTCAATTGAAAGACCACCTGGAGACACCGCAGGTTGCACATTCTGCCACACAAGCTCAGAAGAGAGATGCAGCACCTGCCATCAGAGGCATCAGTTCAGCCCTGCAGTTGCAAGGCATTCAGAGCAGTGCAAGACATGTCACTGGGGTAAAGACCACAGGGACTGGGAAGCTTATGATATTGGTCTCCATGGCGTAGTATATCAGGTAAACAAATGGGATCCAAAGCAGTTTGATTGGACAAAGAAGTTGGCAGATGCAGATTATGTTGGTCCTACCTGCCAGTATTGTCACATGAGGGGTGGTCATCACAACGTTCAGAGATTCTCCACTGTATACACCAGTATGGGTATGTCCATGGCTGATCGTGGCGCTCCAATCTGGAAAGAGAAGAGAGATCGTTGGGCATCCGTTTGCGACGACTGTCATTCACCAAGGTTCGCCAAGGAAAACTTGCAGGCGTTGGATGAAGCATGTAAGGATGCTGGTCTGAAGTATCGTGAAACATTCAAGGTTGCTGAAGACCTTGTTAAGGACGGCGTTGCTGATCCTATGCCAAAGGACCTCTGTCCTGACTGGGCAGGTCAGCATGTGTGGAGCTTGAAGATCGGCGCTTATCACGATGATCCAGCATTTGGTGGCAAGGCTGGCGAGTCTGGTGAGTTCAGGATGTCTAACTGCACAGATATTGAGAGGCTTTGCTTCGAGAGCGTTGGATATTTCCAGACCTACATCATGAAGGGTATGGCACATGGTTCATGGAACGATGCTACATATTCTGATGGTTCGTTTGGTATGGATCGTTGGTTGGTTAACGTAAAACAAGATGCTTCTCAGGCAAGGAGACTTGTTGCTTTAGAGAAGAAGGTCGGCATTACCTGGGTTCCGGAGAGCTTTTGGAAAACCGGCGAGTGGCTTGATCAGTTGACAGGTCCATATATTGTGAAGAATCATCCTGGCAAGAACATATTTGATCTTTGCCCGGATCCGGGTTGGTTAGATACACATCATGCACCTGC
>JAHFOX010000053.1:0-7723 GCA_023261445.1 Planctomycetota bacterium | reverse complement strand
TTGAAGTTGCAGAGGGTTTAATAAAAGAAAAAAAAATGGATGAGGCTTTAGCTGAGTATACAAAGGCTATAGAATCCAACCCAAATCTTGTAGAAGCTTATTATGGAAGAGGAGCAGTATATCTTGAGCAGGACAAGCTAGAAGAGGCTGCGATTGATTTCAGAAAGGCAATTGACATCAATCCAAACTACATTGATGCCCACAAGAAATTAGCAGAAACTTTTATAAAGATTGGTGCGCCTGATGATGAATTTCAGAAAAGAGTCAAGGCTATTGAAAACAATCCTGAAAATCCACTAACCTACGTAGACCTTGGGGTCTTTTTCCATAAATTAGAAAAGGATATAGATGCCATTGAACAATATAAGAAGGCTTTAGAACTCGATCCGAAGAATCCTTACATTATGTTTAATCTGGGTGTGGGGTATCTGGATATGGGGTTGTATGGAGATGCTGAAACCGTATTTGAAAAAGCCATCGGAATTAATCCATCCTATGATAATGCGCACTATAATCTTGCTATTGCACTGCATAAACAAGGAAAGGTTGATGAAACTATAAAGGAACTTAACAAAACGCTGGAGGTAAACCCTAAATATTCAGATGCCTATGTTGTATTTGGATTGATTAGTATTAACGAAAAAAAGTTTGAAGAGGCGATTGCACACTATAATAAAGCAATGGAGATAAATCCTGATAACCTTGATGCTCGTTATCAAAGGGCAATTGTTTTCGCCTTGCAAAATAGATATGATGAGGCATTGGCAGAGAATATGGCTGTACTGGAAAAGAACCCTAAATATGTTAACGCTGCATATAATATAGGCGTGATTTATCACAGGATGGATAGGCTTGACAAGGCTATGGAATGGTATGATAAGATAACCAAGAAGATTGATCCTCTTTATGAAGATGCCTACTACAATAGGGCACAAATCTATTCAATGAAAGGGGATCACAGCAAAGCATATAGTGATTATATTTCATATTCATATATAACGAAGTGGAGGACCGGGAAAGACCCTGCGGTGGTCTATAAACAGGATGAAATCAAAGATATGTTCCAGAAGTCAATACCAACTTTAAAAGGACAGACAAGAGAGCAAGGAATAGAAGTAAAATCAAATTAGTATGAAATTATTATCTGTTGCAGGAATTGCTTTAATATTATTTACCTGTTACTGCGGACATGCAGAAGATATTGCAGTTGTTGGCGACAAATATTTTGATAAGGGGCAATGGGATAATGCGATTGGTGAGTATGAGAAATTACTTTCAAAAAACAAGAATCAGCCTGAAGTTTATTATAAAATGGGGAATGCCTATTATAAAAAGGGTAATTTAGAAAAGGCTATAGAAGCATTTAATACGGCTATCCAACTCAAACCTGATTATGCGGATGCCTATCGAAGATTGTCTGAGGTGAGTATGGAGATTGGCGCTCCGGAGGATGAGATGAAGTTATGTCTTAGGGAAGTGCAAAAGGACCCCAATAATGCAGACGCGCACATTCGGTTGGGACTGTTGTATTGCAAGCGTAATAACTTTGATGAGGCAAAGAGGGAGTACGAAACCACAATAGGGCTTGATTCCAAGAATACGGCTGCATATTTTAATCTGGGAGTTTTATGCCAGGACTTTAACACCCATGATAAAGCAATCGAAATGTACAAAAAGGCAATTGAGATATCACCGAACTATGATAAAGCGCATTATAATCTTGGAATTGCCTATTACCAAACAGGACATTTAGAACAGGCTATTTCCGAATATAAACGTGTTATCGAGATAAATCCTAACTACACTGATGTGTATGTTAACCTTGGAATTACTTATTTTGTAAAGGGTTTATATAATGATGCCCTTGATGCGCTTAAAAAGGCTTTAATAGTTAGTTTGAATACCGCTAGTATCCGTTATTATTTGGGCAATGTTTATAATAAGATGGATAAGTTGGACAAGGCAATAGTTGAGTACAAACAGGCAGTAGAAGCTAATTCAAAGTTGGTTGCACCGCATTATAATTTGGGTGTGATTTATCTCAGAAAAAAAATGACAGATATGGCAATTTCTGAGTTTACAAAAGTAATTACGATTGATCATGATTATGCCGATGCCTATCTAAATCGTGGTAAAGCTTACGAATTAAAAGGCGACAGGGCGAATGCGCAAAATGACTATAATTCTTACAAACATGCCAAATCGGCTTTTGCAAGGGTATACAAGGAAGAAAATGTATCTACCTATTACGAAGGCTCAAATCCTGATAAATAAGTATGGGAAGTTTTTTATTGTACTTCTTTGCCCTTTTCTTCCTGCTTGCTAGCCTCTTTGATGGATTTATCCGCATCAGGTTTGTAATCTTTAACACATCGGAAACCAATACTCTTGTTTCTGTCTTCGGGTTTGCCAAATATCCTTACAGCACAACGCATTTTATACGCATATGGAGCAAACAATGACGCCCCTTTAATCACACGTAAACCAGTGCTTGTTTCTGGTCCTTTGGGATTCATGCTAGGGCTATTTTGGTAGTATTCTGGGTGGTACCAATCGTTGCACCATTCTGAAACACTGCCTATTAAATCCAGACACCCATAAAGGCTTTTCCCATATTCAAAACTACCTACCGACAGAGGCGCATCAGGCCCAACATTGCATCGTTTAGCATCCCACACATTGCCCCATGGGAATCTTCGTCCATCGTTTCCTCTTGCGGCTTTTTCCCATTCGGCTTCTGTGGGCAGCCGTTTGCCAGCCCATGCGGCATACGCATAAGCATCGTACCAGTCTACACGGCTTACAGGATAATCAGGATAGTCGTAATATGGATAGTGCCAATCCGTATGGGGTGTGCCGGGTGTATGGTCCTTTCCTTTTGGTTCGCTGGGAAAGCATTTACTGTGATCGCCGGTGTTTTTAATATATTGTAAAAATTCCCAATATTGGGCGTTGGTGACTTCGTATTTATCAATATAATATGCGTCCAGATATACCTCATGCTGCGGTGATTCTTCTGGAATAAATTCATCTTCCGCCGAGCCCATAATGAATTTTCCTGCGGGTACCGACACCATTTCACTCCATTTTTGTCTATTTTCGGCTAATGCCTTTTTCATCTTTTCATCTCTTTCAGACAGAGATGTTTCTCTACGTTCTTTCTTTTCTGACTCATTTAAGCCTTTTTCTAATCTACTGATGTAAATGTTAACGTCTTGCAATGTTTTCTGGTAACTTTCATCTGATTTCATTTCTATTGGTTGTGCTTCTAGTAATTTCTTACATTTGTCGAGATGTGCCAGTGCGTTCCTCTGGTCCCCGAGTTTCCAATAGATACCACCCATATGAAAATGGATGGGTGGGAGATCAGGGTTTAACGCTTCTGCTCTCTTGTATTCCTCTAAAGCTCCTTCATAGTCTCCCGACTCCTCTCGAAGCCGATTCCCTTCCATGAAATGATACATGGCAGCTTTTGTCTTTTCTTCTTGTGTGGCATTTTGGGGAAGTTGAATCTCTACTTTTTTATCAGGCTGCAATATTTTCTTGTCAGTTGAAGTTTGAGCAATTAATTGCGTTCCGTCCTTTTTACAAAATTTCTCACCCGGGTTTGCCTTTTCCTTACAGGTAGGACATATGAGGTCTGCTTCAGTGTAGTCAATAAGCTCTTTACCATCTACACTGCAGAAATTGATATCTCCAGGATATACTCTATTGCACTCCGGACAAAGTTTATTTCTGGTGACATTTTCGTTTGCCTTTGTTAATGGTTCTTTTTTTTGCGGTGGATTTTGAATCTCTTTTTTTGCTTCCTTTGCCAGAATAGTACTAGATGTAAGAGTTATTAGCGTTATAAATAGAATAAATGAATATACAATCTTCACAAAAGAAAACCTCCTTTTAAAATAGAATAAGCAGCTAAACTAAAAAAATCCAAAAAAAAGAGATACATTAAAGTATCCCTTTTATTATGCTAATTTATGTACAATTGAGTTTTTTTAAGGTTTTTTTTCTGCCATCTCAATATTTTTATCTTCTTTGTCGAGATTCCAGCTTGACCATTTTCCCCATTCAACGTATTTTTTGCCGTCAGATAGCCAATATTGAGTTCCTTCCCTCTCGCGTTTACAGGTAAGATTTTCTATCGTGCGAACCTGTGTTTGTTTTACTACCTTAAAGAAATAACAATCAACCTGATGAAAGTTGATTTCAGAATTGTTTGCAACTTCCTTTAATTCGAGGTCTTCAAATGTAAGTTTTTTTTCATTGAATTTTTTCTCGTCCACGGGAATTTCGTAAGTGATGGTTTCGGTTACTTTAATAGTAATAGCATTTGGTTTTTCGTCAATCCATGGTAATTGTATAGTTCCCTCATAGGGAACAAATGATTGATGAAAACTTGGCGTACTTGTGCCAGGCTGTTTGTAAGTATCTATTATACCGCCTCCGGCATGCTGCCCATGGGCAGATTTTTCCTGCATAAAGAACGTGCTAAGAAAAACGGGCATGCTAAGCACTAACATTGTGCCTAAAGTAAAATATTTAATAGGACAGCGATTCATTTTATATTCCTTCCTTAAGCTTTGTATTTTGTGAAATACCTTAATTAAAGTAGAATTTTACATAAAAACAGTATGTTTGTCAATTATTATAGAAGTATTTAATTATGTAGCTAATTTTATAGAAATTAACTAGTTAAGAAGGTAGTTTTAAAGCTTATTAAAAATTGACTTGAACATTCATAAACTTTTTGGTAAAATCCTCGAACTTTGAGTTTTGTTAAAATTTACATTGTAGTATAAGTAATAATGGTATAAGGGTTGTTGAGTTTAGATTTTTAATTGCTAACTATAGATAAAAAACAATAGCCATCATCATAAAAAAGGAAGAGTAGGAGGTATTTATGGAGCGGTTGAAGCAGTTGCAGCAGTTGTTGGATTTTATTAAAAGAAGAAAGAAACTGGTAGGCTTCTTCACCATAATCTTTTTAGTCGTATTTTTTGTTACTATAAGTAAGGTTTACCATTATTCAGAGAAGAGCGAGTTCTGTGCTAGTTGCCATGAAATGAAGATTCATTACGATTCATTTAAGGCATCCAAACATCATAACGAGCATGTAGAGAACTGTCATGCATGTCACGTAGGTCCCGGTCTCAAGGGGTATGCCCACGCAAAACTCAGTGATGGAACGCATGATTCCATGATGCATTCATTTCAAGCTTATACAGATGGAACGTTTATTGAGATTGCAGAAGACAGCCTTAAAATTTTAAATGGAAACTGTATTCGTTGCCATTCGGAAGGTTTTACAAAAGATAAGTCACATATAGAATTTGTATTAAAAAGTAATAAACATGGCACCGGTGGTTCAGCGCCAGAAAAATTAGCATGCACAGATTGTCACCTTGGCGTGGTTCACCCACACATGCCAGGCGATTTATTCAAAGCCTATGCGGTGAAAAAGATTAAACCTTACGGTACTTATGAAGAAGTTGATTGTTTGGCATGCCACAAGCTGGCTACGCCCGATGTTGTGAAGGAATGGACAAAAGGTGCCCATGCTGTGAAGGGTGTAACTTGTATAAGTTGTCACGGTAATGACCACCGTTACATAGCAAGGAAACGTGGATATGTTTCTGCAAGCACCTGCGGCGAGTGTCATCAGAATCAGTTTTTGGACTTTAAAGAAAGTGCGCATTTAAAAGGTCATCCGGTAGCAGCTACTAGCAAATTTGATGTGATTAGTACAAAATTATTAAATATTGAAGGTTGTAAGGATTGTCACAAATTAAGTTTGAGTTATGAATTTGATAGGTTTGGTGGAAGTTGCGATGCTTGCCACCCCAGTCATAAATTTTCAGTGGCGGATGCAAAGGCGTATGATGCTTGTGAAAAATGCCACATTGGCGGACCGGATCATTCCCGATTAGATACAAGTGAAAAATCACTCTTTGGAAAAGTTCAAAAATTACGTAACGACGGTCTGGTTACAAAAGAATTGGTCACCTGTCAGTCCTGCCATGGGCCAAACAAATCTCACAATTTTGGTAAGTCATTTATACCTCAGAATTTGGATGTTTTGCTATTTGGGGGTACTGGACTTGTAAGGCTTCCGACTTCGCACAGGTAATCCTATATTAGCTTGAAATAGGTTTTAAATTGGTTTAACATAATCCCACCGCCTAAAAACGGTGGGATTTTTTTTGCCTACGTATAACATTTAATATACAGGAATTTAGATGTAGGGGCAGGTTTCAAACCTGCCCCTACATGCTTCTTTGTTAATAGGTAGCTGCTGAAGGCCTAATTTAATGTTTAAAAATTTCAATTATTGATATTCTTCAGTCGCTTTGCTCCTTCAGAATGGCGGTTGAACAACACGCTTGTCATTCTGAGCGAAGCGAAGAATCCGGTATACGAACGAAAGGGTTAAAATGGGAAAAAATATAGTACAAAAAATTTTCGGTTCGCATCTTGTATCAGGTAAATTAAAGGCAGGAGAGGAGATTTCTATTGCTGTCGATCAAACCCTTACGCAAGATGCTACCGGAACAATGGCATATTTACAGTTTGAAGCTATGGGCATCCCAAAGGTAAAAACAAAACTTTCTGTGAGTTATGTTGACCACAATACACTCCAGACAGGTTTTGAGAATTTTGATGATCATTTGTTCCTTCAAAGCATTGCGAAAAAATACGGTATTTGGTTTTCAAAACCTGGAAATGGTATCTGTCATCAGGTGCATCTGGAGCGTTTCGGCGTGCCGGGAGAAACCTTACTTGGTTCAGATAGTCATACGCCCACATGCGGAGGCTTGGGCATGATAGCCATTGGTGTGGGCGGGCTTGACGTAGCGATTGCTATGGCCGGAGGGCCGTTTTATATCACAATGCCGAAGGTAGCATTAGTAAAGCTGAGCGGCGCTTTAAAACCGTGGGTGACTGCAAAAGACGTAATATTGGAATTGTTGCGAAGATTAACGGTAAAGGGCGGTGTAGGCAAAATATTTGAATATGGCGGTGAAGGAGTAAAGACACTTACCGTAACAGAACGCGCCACGATTACCAATATGGGCGCTGAACTTGGTGCGCTTACCTCTATCTTTCCAAGTGATGCACAAACAAAAAAGTATCTCAAAATGCAAGGCAGAGAAGGCGTTTGGAAGCCGTTAAAAGCCGATGCGAGTGCAAAGTATGATGAAGTTGTAGAGATTAATCTTTCAGCCTTAGAACCGCTGATTGCCAGACCTCACAGCCCGGATAATGTTTGCAAAGTGAGTGAAATTAAAGGAATAAAAGTCCATCAGGTGTGCATCGGAAGCTGTACGAATTCATCGTATCACGACCTTATGATAGCTGCAACAATGTTAAAGGGCAGAAAGGTACATCCAGAGGTAAGCCTTACCATTTCTCCCGGTTCGAGGCAGGTGTTGGAAATGATAACTAAAAATGGTGCTTTAGCGGATAAGATTGCCGCGGGTGCTCGCATTATAGAAGTAGCCTGCGGGCCTTGCATTGGGATGGGACAAGCTCCTCCTTCTGGGGGTGTTTCCGTAAGGTCGTTTAACAGAAACTTTGAAGGACGAAGCGGGACGGCGGATGCACAGGTTTACCTGGTAAGCCCGGAAACGGCCATAGCAACGGCAATCAGAGGTGTTATTAGCGATCCGAGGGATTTTGGTGATCCGATAGTTATTAAATATCCAAAAAGCTTCGTTATTGATGA
>JAHFOX010000052.1 GCA_023261445.1 Planctomycetota bacterium | reverse complement strand
TTATCTTTAAGAAAATAGAGATATTTATACATAGCTAATGGAATGTAAATATATCAATTTTGCTGGTTTTATACAAATAAATATACATAGTTAGTCTGCCTGAGTTTAAATAAATGGCAACAAATTGCTTTTGGCTTTCATCTCCGAATTTGCATCTTTGCTTATTATGCGGAAACATTTTTCACAAATTTCCATAATGAAAGCGAAAATCGTCCTAAAATACCAATTATTAATATAGGTGATTATAAACTCTTTAGCATATTCTTCGCTAGATTATTTAACCTAAGTTTGTGAAATTATAGTGATTACATTTATTTTATTTATTATAATACTTTTCGCTTGATATTTAATATCAAATGGAATATATATATCCCCAATAATAACAATATGAAACGACATCGTTATTGCTTAATCGCTCATAAAAATGTCTTTGTAAAATAGAGACCAAAGAAATTTAACAAAACAAAACTCATAGAAATAGTGCAAAAGTAGATGCAAATTAGTGGTGGAATTCACGCATTTTTTTCGGGGGGGGTAATTAAAAGTTTGCTAGTTTTAAAATTGATGTCTAAGAAAACAAACCTAATGTACTAATATCATAAACATTATAGGGAAGGGAGGGCAAACCAGATGTCGGTAAAAAGTTTTTTGAAGTGGTACTTTATTGTATGCATTGGTTTTCTATGCATACCCTTGCTAGTAACAGCGAAAGACGTCATCGGAACTGAACTAGAAAAGCAATCGGTAGACCATGCCCTGGTCGCAATACAAGATAAACAAAGCGATTGGAATTCATGGTCAACGATAGATAATGCGGCAATTACAAATACTGATGACCATGTTGTTTTACTTGCTAGCGGTGCATCCGAGTCGCATGCAAAGGCACATTCTGAATCAATTTCTGATTTTGGAAAAGAAGGTGAGATATCCTCAACAATGACGGATTTTCTTGAATTAGCAAAATATGGCAAGTCAATCCATGTCATGGCAATGTTGATGGTCGGTTTTGGATTCTTAATGGTCTTTGTTAAGAGATACGGTTATGGTGCAGTTACTGCAACGTATATTGCAGTAAGCATCGTTCTTCCGTATTATATGTTCTTAAAGACGCTTGGGATATTTGGAGAACCTGCCGAACTGAAAATGGATCGTTTGATACTTGCCGAGTTTTGTGCGGCAAGCATATTGATTGCCATGGGAGCATTTTTGGGCAGACTAAAGATGTCGCAATACATTATTCTGGCATTGATGTTTGTCCCGTCCTATATGCTGAATGAATGGATAATGCTGGATAACGGAATGGGCATCATTCCGAAGGGGCAACTGATTGATACCGGCGGTTCAATTGTCATCCATCAATTTGGCGCTTATTTTGGATTAGGTGTTATTGTAAGGATGACCACGAGTGAGGATTTCCTCAAAAAGATTGATTCAGATAAAGTCAGCAACCAATTTTCAATGTTAGGAAGCATGGCGCTTTGGATATTCTGGCCGTCCTTCTGCGCGGCGCCTGCAGAAATATCAAAAATGCCTACTGCTGCTGTAAATACGATTCTTTCATTGTGTGCTGCAACCATAGCTACATATATAGCAAGTACCATGATTCGCAAAAAGATTGCTATTGAAGATATGGCAAATGCAGCGTTGGCGGGCGGTGTTGCTATTGGTTCATCTTGCGCTCACACCACTCCCAAGCTGTCTCTTTTATTGGGGTTTTTAGCCGGCATTTTAAGCGTAATCGGCTTTGCAATAATTCAACCGCGTGTTCAAAGAATTTTAAAGGGCATTGATACATGCGGAGTCCACAATCTGCATGGCATGCCAGGTATTCTAGGTGGTCTGGCGGCTATCTTCATCGCTCAGGGCGCTGTGCCCGGATTGCAAATAAAAGGTGTATTTATTACCTTTATAGTTGCATGGATTACAGGACTTGCCGCCGGAACAATTGTATCTCTCTTTGGTTACAGGAAGCATGCGTACGAAGATTCAGTTGAATTTATCGTAGAAGAAGAACATCACTAGGAAACATTTACGAGAGAATCGTTTCTAAAAATCTCCTGCATCATAAAAAGGTGCAGGAGATTTTTTTATTTAGGAATTCTGCCATTTTGGATTGACTCGTTCCATATTCTGATATACACTTTTACATTAATAATTGAATCTCAAAACCTAAAAAGCAGGAGATATATCAATATGGACTGGAAGATTATTGTTAGTTCATTCGTTACAATTTTCCTTGCCGAACTTGGCGATAAAACACAAATTGCATCTATTCTTATGACCAGCAAGACTAATAAACCTGTACTGGTTTTTATTGGCACAATGCTTGCCTTTGCTCTAGTTACGGTTATTGGTGTTGCCGTTGGCTCAGTCATAACCAAATTTCTACCTATCAACTTCATCAAAATAGGAGCTGCAATAGCCTTTATTATAGTCGGTATCCTTATCCTATTTGGTAAAATATGAAATGAACAAAAAATCTCCAATAAATCATGCACAACGTGTTGGGAAAGCGGCAAATCTGGTAATATTCCTGGGCATATTGGGTGTTATTCTAAGTATTCTTGCGCTAACTATTAGTCAAGGACTTGCTCAACACGGTTACGGATTTGGCTATGTCGTAATAGGTCTGTTATTAATTGCACTGGGATATGGCATCCGCTATCGCTATAAATATTGTCTTTATTCAGCATTTTCCCTTTTTTTAATTCTTTCGTGTAATTTCCTTTTTAAACTTTTTATACATCATACCACATATCTTACACTCCGGCTGCTATTGTGCAGTTGGGTATCTTTTCGTTTAATTCAGTCTATTCAATCCATGAAAATACTTATTACTACAAACACATTTCCAGACAGAGGCAACCGCTTTATGGAATTTCTAATAAGGCGAAGACATCCATGACAATTTTAGACGAGATTTACAAACACAAGCTATCTGAAGTTACTGAAAACAAAAAACGTATTCCAGTCGAATTGTTAAAGAAAAATATTAAACAGAAACCTCCGCCTAGACCGTTTGGCAAAGCGCTAAAATCAGACAATAATATAAGCATCATTGCGGAGATTAAAAAGGCATCTCCGTCTCTCGGTGTTATCAGGAAAGATTTTAATCCCATAGAAATTGCCCGCCTTTATGAAAAAAGTGGTGCTGCGGCAATATCCGTCCTTACAGACGAAAAATTCTTCCAGGGCAAACTATCCTATTTAACTGAAGTTAAGCAATTTGTAAGTCTGCCTATATTACGTAAAGATTTTACTATTGACACTTATCAAATATATGAAGCTCGGTCTGCTGGGGCTGATGCCATATTACTTATTGCCTCACTTCTTTCCAAAAATGAAATCCAGGTCTTTTTAGAGCTGTCCAGAGAATTAGGCATGGATTGCCTAGTTGAAGTACATTCGGAATCAGAATTGAAGACGGTGTTACAAACAAGTGCGAATATTATTGGCATAAATAACCGCGACCTTGCTACATTCAAAACGAATCTTGAGACCACCTTCCAATTAAGGCAAATGATTCCATCGGGGAAAATTATAGTAAGCGAAAGCGGTATTAAGTCAAGGAAAGATATAGAGACATTATTAAGAAACGGAATTAATGCAGTTTTAATCGGCGAGACATTAATGAAGAGCAACGATATATCAGCAAAGCTCCACGAACTGTTAGGAATGCAATAGTATCCTCTTTGGGGTTGTCCAAAAAGTTCAATTTTTAACTGTCATTGCGAGCATAAGCGAAGCAATCTATTTTGAAGCCCTTTAAAATCAAGGGATTGCTTCAGTCGTTCCTCCTTCGCAATGACAATCTTGATTACTTTTTGGACAGCCCTAAAAAAGGGATTTATTTATCTTATTTTAATTGTGCATCTAAAGCGGCTTTTAAATCCTTCTTCGATTTTACGCCTACCATCTTATTTACCGCCTGCCCGTTTTTAAATACGATGATCGTGGGTATCGCCGTTATGCCAAACTTGACCGGAGTACCGTTGTTTTCCTCAGTATCAAGTTTTCCAATCTTGACCTTGCCTTTGTACTCCTTTGCCAATTCATCTATTACCGGCGCTAATTGTCTGCATGGTCCGCACCAAGCCGCCCAAAAATCAACAAGTACAGGTATGCTTGACTTCGTTACTTCTGCATCAAAATTTGCATCTGTAATCACCACTACATCTTCAGACATGAGTATGTCTCCTTTACTTATTTAAATGTTCAGGAATTTCAACATAGCCAGACACTAAGTTTTTCTTTGTGACTTGGTGTCTTTGTGGCGTAAAAAGTTGTTGCCTTATATTGTGCTAAACCTTCTATGGTTCGCCTTTCTTGTTACTTACAAATAATTGACAGTGACATTCTCCGTCACGCTCGATTTCTTCGGCATGATAAACACATGGGCACACAATCTTTTTATCCTTTTCAATATCTCCCATAACCAGACGACAAGGACAATACGCATAACCATATTTGATCTTGCGCATCACAAGCCCTCTTACTACCCTATCCACAATCTTGGCGTCCGGATTTAGCCTATAATGACTGTGCGACACGTAATCATCAATCATTTTACGAATCTTTATTTCTTCTTGTTCTTTTTGCTCTTTGTTGTCATCCATCGGTATTTGCTGTAGCGTAATTTATATCACTAAAATTTATTCTCTATTATTAGTAGTAACCAGACATGTGACTCAAGAGAGATTATATTTTATGTAATCAATCTATTTCAAGGAAAAACAAGATAAAAAGCACACTTCATAATAAACCGCAACAACATGGATATATTAAAAGGTGATTAAAAAGCAAAAGCCCTGATACAAGATTAATATAAAGAATGCTTAGACATGTTCAGATGTGTTTTTATACTGAAATACGGCAGAGTCTTAGGCGTATTTCGACTTGACTTACAACAACCGTTCAACCGTCATCACGCCATTTTCCTTTATAAAATTATTCCCTTTTTACAGGCAAATAAATGGAAAAAGTAGTCCCCCCCTGCAACTCGCTCATTACCTTTATATGACCGCCGTGGTCATCCACAATCTTTTGTGACACTGCCAACCCAACACCTGTTCCATCCACTTTTGTGGTAAAAAAAGGCACAAATATATTTTGGAGTATTTCAGTAGTCATTCCTTCGCCTGTATCTGCGATATTAATCTTTATCTGTTCGTTTTCAGTCATTGTTTCAACCGTCAGATTGCCGCCGTCAGGCATTGATTCAACGGCGTTCTTTATCAGATTTAAAAATACTTGTTTAATCTGTGTCGCATCTACAAATATTTTTGGCATCATGGGACTAAACTTTTTAGATAACACAATACGGCCATTCTTAAAATATGGCTCCATCAATGAACAAGTGTTTTCCAGTATTTCGTTTATTTGGGACGATACCTTAATGGATTCTACCGGTTTGCTAAAATCCATAAGGTTTGCAAGTATCTTTTCTAACCTGCTAACCTCATCCACTATAATGCCTGCCGCCTTTTTCGTCTGTTCACTCTGATTTGGAACCCGCAATATTGTTCTGGCAAAGCCTCCAATTGTAACCAAGGGGTTGCGAATTTCGTGTGCAACATAAGCCGCCATGTTTCCAATAACAGCAAGTCTTTCCGACCGAATTAATCTTTCCTGCGTATCTTTTAACTGTATTACTTTTTCAGCCAATTCCTTGTATGCATCAGCGCTTTCAATTGCCAGCGCAGCATGATTAGCAAAGGTGCTCAAAAGTTGAACGTGTTCATCGGTTATTGGTTTGCGGCTATAGATATTGTCAGCGCAAATCACTCCAATCACTTCGTCTTTAACCATTAACGGCACACAAACAAATTCATTGACGTCAATCATGTTCACAAAATTTTTATTAATATTGGGGTTATTAAAGGCGTCTTTTTCTAAGATTGGTTTTTTGTTTCTTATACAGGACACAATAATTTCTCTTTCATCGGTCAAAGAATACGCCATTAACCTTGTTATCATATGTAACGGCGTATCATCACGATAATTGTCTCCCGATGCTTTAATAAGGTCCTCAAGTATTTCATACTTATTCGCAATCTCACTCCATATTTTATTTGCCTCCTCCAAACTTGAAGGACCCACAGCCATTTCCCCATAGACGATGTTCCGATTCTTGTCAACGAGGAAAAGCCTTGCGCGGTTAAAACCCAGTGCAGTCCCAGCCGTTACGCAGGTGAGTATCAAATGCAGTAAACGATCAATTTGGTGCGTTCCCTGCATAAACTCCACAAGTTTTTGTAATAGAGAAAGTTGATGAATCTTTTCTTCTTTTTCCGTAATATTTAGTGAGAGTTTGATTAAATGCGTAATATTATTATTTGCGTCTTTTATAGGTGTAGAGATATTCTGTATGTATCTTCTCTCTCCTTTTTCCGTGAAAAGCTGGATTTCGCTAACCTGCCTTTTGCCACTTGAAAATGAATGAATAACAGAACAATTCTTGGTATCTTTGCATTCACATTTATAGACTTCCTGGCACTTCTTCCCAACAAGATCGTGTTCCAGACCCAAGATGCCAGATAATCTATTATTTGCACAAATAATAGTCAAATCCTTATCAAGTATCGCAAAGCCAGCATCTAAAGAATGAACAACATTATTTAGAATATTTTCAACATTGTCTTTGAAAATATGAGGTAACATACAATTCACTCTTTGTAATAAATTTTGGTACTTTTATTTCAAACAAGTAAAATACAATATAAACGACACCACTTATATCAAATATTCCTTCTCACAATTGTTTCATAAAGCGTAATATATTCTCTAGCGCTTCTTTCCCATGACCAATCCTGTGACATGCCGTTTGTCATAAGCCTTATCCACGGATCCTTGCTTTTATATAAATCTATTGCCCTTATAATTGTGGCTAATAACAAGTCAGAGTTATACTCTTTAAAAGAAAACCCGTTATATCTTCCATTCAGAATCGGCTCTGAACGGACGTCTGTAATCGTATCGGCAAGCCCGCCAGTACATCGAACGACCGGAACAGTTCCATATTTCAAACTGTACAATTGATTCAACCCGCAAGGTTCAAAACGTGACGGCATTAAGAATATATCAGACCCTGCCTCAATTTCGTGCGCTGAACGTTCGTCAAAATTTAATTTCACTGCTACTTTTTTAGGAAATGTTTTTGCATAAGTCTTAAATAATTCATGGTATCTCTTTTCACCAGTTCCAAGCAAAACAAATTGAATATCAGTCTTCATTAAATCCTGGAATCTATTTACAATCAAATCCAATCCTTTTTGGTCAGTCAAACGGGTAATCATTCCTACTACTGGAATATTTCTTTCCGGGAAATTAAGTTTTTTTTGTAGTGCCCGTTTACAAACTTGCTTTCCAGCTAGATTATTTATGCCATAATTAGCAATGATAAATTTATCAGTTTCCGGATTCCAAATCGAATAATCAATTCCATTAATTATTCCATAAAGGTCTTCCGCTCTATCTCTAAGCACGCCATCCAGACCTTCGCCATATTCAGATGTTTGTATCTCTTTTGCATAAGTTTTACTGACAGTAGTAATGAAATCGCTAAATACCAAACCCCCTTTTAGGAAATTTAGTTTGCCGTAAAATTCTAGTTGTTTCCAGTTGAAAAGACTCCAATCCAATCCTGTTAATTTCATGTCCCAGTGCCAGAACAATCCCTGATATGCAATATTGTGAATTGTCATAATTGTCTTTGTATTCCGGAAACATTCTTTTTTTGCATAAGTCGTTTTTAAATAGACAGAAACAAGCCCTGTTTGCCAATCATTGCAATGTATTATATCTGGACAAATATTTAGCTTTTCAATGACTTCTAACGCCCCTTGACAAAGAAAAATAAATCGTTCACTGTTATCCTCGTAATCTTTTGTAGTTCCGGGATGATTATAAAAGCCATTCCGACCGTAGTATTGCTCGTTATCCAAGAAATAAACAGGCACTGTCGAATCTGGTAAAAGCCCTTTATATACATTACCGGATTTATGATTATCGCCTATTTTTACATCAAATCGTATATCAGTTTTTGTCAAGTGATATTGGCTTTTCTTTATAATATTATAAAAGGGCATAATTACAGTCATTTCAATACCTAATCTTTGCAAGTATTTAGGTATTGCCCCGGCTATATCGGCTAATCCGCCAGTTTTTGCAAATGGCACAACTTCTGGTGATATATAAACAACTTTCACTAGCGTGATACCTCCGTTTTCTTTTCAACATTTGTATTTCTAAGAAATTCGGCAGCGCTTTCCGGCGTTACTGTATTTATATAAAAACCACTACCCCATTCAAAACCTGCAATCCTTGTTAATCGGGGAATAATTTCGATGTGCCAATGATAGTATTCATTTGCCCCCAAAACAAATGGAGTAGTATGAATAATATAATTGTACGGAGGAAAATCTAAGGATTTCTCAAGTTTGAGAAGGACTATACGTAACACTTGTGCTAATTCTTCAATCTCCAGTTTTTGTAAATCTTCAAAATGGGATGAATGGACTTTTGACATAATCCATATCTCAAAAGGAAACCGTGAAGCGTATGGTGCAAAGGCTACAAACGTATCCTCTTCTAATATTATTCTCGTACCCGTTGATAACTCTTGTTGGACAATATCACAGAAGAGGCAACGACCTCTGTATTTGTAGAATTCTTCACATCCATTCATTTCATGTATTACTGATATTGGTACAATTGGCGTCACAATTAATTGTGAATGGGAATGTTCAAGCGTAGCCCCAGCAGCAATACCAACATTTTTAAAAAGCAAACCAGACACAAATCGTTTATCTTTCTTCAGGTCTACCAACCTGTCTCTGTACGCCCATAGTATTTCTTCCACCTGTTTATTATCTAGTTCGGTTAAAGAAATAATATGTTTTGGGCTTTCAATAATAACTTCGTGAGCCCCAATACCGTTCATTACATCATAGATTCCTTCGCCGTGTTTATTTAAATTACCTTCAATCCTTAATGCTGGAAATTTGTTAGACACAACCCTTACGCGCCATCCTTTTGTATTTGGCTGAGTGTTTCTTTCTCTGTATGCGACAATCTCTGGAGGTGTTTTATCTTCGTTTCCTTCACAGAAAGGACAAAAACCACCTTTAATAATTTGCGGTTCAGTCTTAAAATCAGTCGGACGCATAGCTCTTTCAGTGGCAATAATTACCCAGCGACTAGATACAGGGTCTTTCCTAAGCTCTGGCATTTTGTTATCCTCCTATCTCGTGCCGAAAAGATTTTCCGTGTGTGATATTACACCAGCCACATTATTTTCTCAAAATCCTCAGACGGCACAGAAAAACAGAATACTGTTCTAAATGGCACTCTTTGAATAGGCTCATATTCTCTTACTACTAACTCAATAAAAAATTCCACATCCGTCCAAGGGGTTAAACCCAAATCGGAAAAAGGGCACGATAATTCAAGTATTTCTTCCATCGAAACACTATGAAAATCTTTTCCATTATAATGCTGATTTTTAATTCTGAATTTTAAAGGTTTATCCTTAAGGGTTGAAGTAATAATCTGTATTTCGTGGGGTTGAACAAAGGTAAATACCAATCTCCCATTTTCAAAATATTGAGAAAACAAATCCTTGTTAAAATCTACTCTAATATACAAATTATCTTTATTGAATCCAAAGAACGCTCCGTTAATAGGCTGATCGCTGGTCACGTGCATTGTATCCATATCTTTGCTTGTATTATATCTACCAGCATCAAGCCATTCAAAGTAATTACTTACTACTCCATCCAGCTCAATTTTTAAAAATCTGCTAGGCGGTATGTAAGGCATTCTTCGATCTGTCTTTGCAATAATTGGCACATCCAATATTTTAGGGAAATCTATATTTAATAGTTTATATACATTCTTAAGGTGCAGTCTAAACAAACTGTCAAACTCCTCTTTATAATGTGTAAAATGTTCATCGCCATACCACCAAAACCAATCACTACCTTCTGCAATGAATATCTCTTCCCACGCTCGGTCTAAAATACCATTAGCAACTAAATGATTCGATTCCTTTGTTTGACTCATAAGAAAAGACCGTGTGTTTTCGATAAAATTCCACGCGGTATTTTTTTCTTCATGACCAATCCATGTTGCCAGGTTATGTCCAATCCATGAACCAGGACAAATATGCTGTAATGTTTGTTCAGGTGGATATCCTTC
This sequence comes from Planctomycetota bacterium, assembly GCA_023261445.1. Taxonomy (GTDB): domain Bacteria; phylum Planctomycetota; class Brocadiia; order Brocadiales; family Brocadiaceae; genus 2-12-FULL-39-13. The sequence continues at coordinate 3,875 of JAHFOX010000052.1, read as the reverse complement.
TATATAGTCGCAAATTCGAACACATTCTAAATCATTGTCGCTACTGATTGTCTGATAAAGTTTTCTTAAAAAATCCAAACCACTATTAGGATAATACTCCCATGCATTTTCTCCGTCCAAAATGATACTTACAAGTATTGGGTTTTTGTTATTGTTAATTCTTTTTAAGCTATTAATTCTGTTAATGAAATCAGATACGGCAGTATCTACACTATATTTTGAATACTTGAATCCAATCAAATCAGAAAGATTATGATCGCGAAATACGATGTCGATATTACTACCTTTTATATTTAACCGATACGGTTTATATAACATTTCTGGAGTAATAACATCTCCATATTTATCTCTTAATATTTGTTTATCCAGTGAGCAAGCTAATATTTCTTCATCCGACGCCATCCATCGGAATCCGGCTTGAGACAATATAGGAACAATATCATCACTTACAGCGCCTTCTGATGGCCACATTCCACGAGGTTTTTGGTCAAAATATTTCTCGTAAACCTGAACAGCCTTTTCTACTTGTGTTTTCGCATCTTCCACTGCTGACATCCTCTTTTTTGGTAAGGATAGTTTAGGTAAGACGTGTTGTGCAGATTCTTGGTCGCATAGCAGTGGCAAAATGGGGTGGTAATATGGAGAAGTTGTAATTTCTATTTGTTTTGCATCTTGTAAACGTCTATGGATTGGAATAATTTGCCCTATTACTTCTACTTGTTTCGACAAAACATATTCTTTTTCTTCCTTTGTAAATTCCTCACCCTTCTTAAACAAATTCAATAATAATGGGTCTTTTTGTACAACCAATGGATGATACCACGAGAGGTTTGACCATACTTGTAAATCCTGAAAATCCTTATTAGAAAAATCCTTAAGTACGTCCATTGCACGTTTCCGCCTGAAATTTCTCTTTTTGAATAGTTCTTTATATCTCGGATAAATCTCAATCATATTTTGGTGATTTGCGGAAAAGAAATTATCTAATATGTAAAGTTTGTTCTCTTCTGTTAAGTCCTCTGCAGGTATTTTTGCTAATTTCCAAAACCAATCAACAGCTTGATTTTTTTCATAATCAATGAGTTGATCCAATAGGCAAGGTACGTAATTCAACGTTTGACGAATATTTGGAAACTCCTCTAATAATAATGCCATTCCAATGTAATCCTTTATTCCATGCAATCTCACCCACGGCATAGAGTATTCACCAGTCAAGTTATCTTTATAATAAGGTTGATGTTGGTGCCAGTAAAATGCAATTTTAATCATTTCTAAAAATATTATTTTATTGTTTTGTACGATTTATTTAAAATTTCATCGGGATGTTCAATTTTTCCCCAATATTCTTTAGATTGAAATTTTGGACTATGATCGCTATTGTGACAAATCTCACAATAACTCATATCAATAAAGCCATAAGGCTCGTTAACGTCGTTCATATGACTACTTCCAGCACCATGACAACTTTCACAACCCACATTTATTAGGTTTTGACTTTTTTCATAACTTAAAAACCCGGAAATATAGCCATAGCCGGTTGTATGACACTTAATACACTCAGGGTCATATTGATACCTTTTTTTTGTTAATGTACTATACGCCACCCCATGTTTTGTTTTACTCCAGTGATCATATACTATCTTATGGCACACCCCACACGCATGACTACCAACATACGACAGTCCATTTTGAAGGGGTATTTGTGTCGTTTTAGTTAATAGATCCTCATCTATTAACATTTGTTGATAATCTCTTAATAGAGAAGCCATTTCCGACGAATCCTTGTATTTATCGTCCAATGGAATAATTTCTACAGTTTTTCTTTCCATGATTTTTTTATCGCGTATATTTATCTGATACTCTGCACTTCCAATATATTTCCCTTTCATACCCGGAGAAACAATTACAGTATTATTAACATACATTATAACATCTTTTGGCTCGTCTATATCATGTCCTGTAATAATTAATCCTATTTCTGGAAGCAACTTTGCTATTTCAATAGATTCTTCCAAGGGCGCATGTGAAAGCAATACTATAAGAGACACCTTGTCTTTTAGCTGTTTTACTAAAGGATATAAAGCCTCTAAAGGTTCGCAAATATTTACAAAATCTAAAATGCTGTTATTGAGAAGTGATTTAGAAAGGATGCCTAAAAAGGCAATTTTATAAGAATCCTTAGAATCAACATATTCTTTCAAAATATATTGATTAATTTTTGTTTGAAATGGAGCAGAAAGCTGTACATTACTGGAAAGAAATGCCACTTTATTTGTTTGTGACAAATAACTTATCAATTGCGGACCAACTTCAATATCCTTTTCGCCAAGGTTATGCAATACATAACCCATTTCTTCTAATGCACGATATAGAACCTCTGTTTTAATCTCCTCTTGTCGCCCACTGCTTTTGGGAAGATCACCCAGACTTACAGGCAAAATTAATTTATTTTGTTTTCTGAATAAATCAATTAACGCACCTCTCCTTGAAACACCTCCAATCTGTCCCTCAAAGCATCCACATGGTTCAAGATTTCCCAGCTCCTCACCTGAAAATACTATTAACAAATCTTTTGCAGAACTATAAACATTAGTAGATAAAAAAATAAATGTAACAATAAACAGGCATTTGAAGTACGTCTTCATAAAGAATCAAAGTCCATTTATCCTTTTATTTCCCCATTGATTGGAATGTTAATAACCGGTTGAAGAATACTATTTGTATATATCTTTAAACTCCCAGTAATTTTCCCAACCGTGCTGTCTTTACTTAAATTAACGTCTATTTTCTTCGTTCCGGTATTATTCAATTCAGATACTATATAGTTTATGTTTCTTGGTTCTGTCTCAATCTTTTCTATCTTTACGTTTTTGTTCACAAAATTAACTATTACAGTCTTTTGAATATCTTGCCCTTTCTTAAAGCTGCCAAAATATAAAATTTCAGGATAAAATGTTACATCACCTACAACTTCTCCCGAAAATGGTATGTCTATCCTTTCCTGTTTGTTACTGCTTGTATATACGAAAACAATCCCGTTAAATTTACCAATATAATCATATCCACTAATTGTAACTAGATAATTATATTTATTATCGTCTTGTGTATCATTTTTAGTAATTGATATGTACGGATTTGGCGACTCCACTTTTTTTATTTCTATTTTAAGCTCAGGAACAGTCTTTATTTCTATACTTTTGGTACAATTATCACCCTTCCTAATGATGCCAAAGTTTATTTGTTTCGGACCAACACTTACATCTTCAATCACTTCCCCTGTAATAGTTAATTTATATTTAGGATTCTCTGGGTCGTTAGAGTTTACCACAACCGACTTTGTTACTTTACCAACATAGTGCCCAGCATTAAATTTAACCTCTACCTGCCCTTCTTCATCTTTAGTAAGCTTATTTTTCGACACTAACGCAGCAGTACATCCGCAGGTGGATTTAACATTATTTACAATTAATTCGCCGTCTCCTAAATTTTTAAATTTAAATCCATGGTTTATACTTTCACCGATATAAATTTTTCCAAAATTATATATTTGCTCCTCAAAAATAATTTTTGGCTTTTCCTCTTTTTCCCCTTGGATAATATTCTCAATAATTTTATTATCCGTAGCCAGAATACTATGGCTTTTTACAAAAAATGTTAGTATCTGTATTGATATTATCAGACAAATTTTTAATTTCCCCATAAAACAAAATTTCTCCTGTTTATTAATATTATAAAAATTTGTTTTATCTATCAAATAAAAACATTTTTACCGATACTGGAAATACAAAGAGCTGGGTTGTGGGGTGTTAACCCACTTAGACCCAGCTCTTCGATTGTTTTACACATAGTCTCGTGTTTTCTGAGCTTAATCTGAA
>JAHFOX010000112.1 GCA_023261445.1 Planctomycetota bacterium | reverse complement strand
CAGATTAGGAAATGTCTTTAAATAACGTTTTAGCTGATCTGTGGTTTCTGTTTGATCCAAATATTCGGTTGTTGGCGCTTTTGCTTCAATATAACCGACGATATGTTGATTACCATCCCAGATTCTGAAATCGGGATTGCCTGCATCTGTCTTTTTTGGCAGGGTAGTTATGTGGATGTTTTTCTTGTCGACTGATTCGGCATATTTCTGCAAAAAACCTTCAAGGACAGAATAGAAGCTTTCTTCTCTGGCATCTCCACGACTGGAAACTTCGTATATTCCTTTTAAATACGACTTCAACATAATAAACTATAATATAAAATTTTTCAGATTAAATTGCCATGTCATTTTTAAACACAACTTCTATCGCCTGCTTAAGCTCGCCAACTGTAATTATTTTTACACTATCAGGAATTGGGACATCAATTGAAGAATTCTCAGGAACGATGATTTTGTCAATAAAATGCAATTCCCTCAAAGTCGCTTCTATCTTGCCATCAAGGGACTCAATCTGAAGCGTCCTTCCATGGCTGTCTAATCCGCCTGTTACAGCAATGTTTTCTGGAATGGATATTCCCCTAAGCACGCTATAATAACATAATGCCGCCGCCAGCCCCAATTCGTTTAAATTACACCCTAGTATTATTTCCTGTGCACTCTTTTCAAGATAATATTGAACACTTTCAGGTAAATGAGAAATCGGCATATTGGGATGGTTTGCCTGCATAAATTGGTTTACGGTGTTTGTGCTGTTTAAAGCAACCCAATGATGCAAAACCGCTTTGTTATCAGGCAAGATACCTTTATTTTCAGGACATAAACACTGTAGGCTGGCAGAAAAACCAACTTTTGAGTTATAGGTAAGCAGTGCCCTTACCTCGCCTGTTTTCGCCTTTGGTTTGTAAGAAGGATTGGCAAGCTTTTCATCAAGCAATATATTAAGTATGCTATCCTCCCAAATATCTCTTTCATGCGCTGGCGCTTCGTTAATGTAGCGTTTGATATGCTCTTTGAGGTCATTCCTTTTTTCGGAGTTTAAATAGCCGGGAACTTTATTCAGAACAAATTGAACAGCAGTTAGTACATCAGATATAGTGGAATTTTCTAAACCGAAATCGTCCTTTTCCAATTCTGTACATACATACTCATTTGGACAAATCTTGCAGTATTCAATCCCTTTGTCGCATTTGTGAAGGATTTCATCTACGTACTTTATATAATTACCCAGTTCCAGATGTTGTTTTGGAGTAAAGTTCATGAGATGAAATAATTATATTAAAAGTTGTAGATTAAAGCCTATGTGCATATTAAAATACTAACGAGATGAATCTTCAACCTTAAAATTAATTTAATATGAAACCAGACAATATAATCTTTGAAACGCTTGCTGTTGGTCCATTGGCAGTAAATTGTTATATTATTGGCTCAAAGGAAGACAATTCCGCAGTAGTAATTGATGCCGGCGGCAATCCAAAAGAAATTTATAATATATTAAAAAAGCATAATCTGACCCTTAAATTTATCATAAATACACATGCCCACTTTGATCATGTAAGCGGCGTGAAACCTTTGCAAGATTTAACAAATGCAAGGTTCATGCTTCACCAGGGAGACATTCCTTTGCTTGATTCATTGAATGAACAGGCATCTTTCTTTGGACTGCCAGATATTCCGGCACCCACGGTCGGGAAACCACTTGCGGATAATGAAGAAATTCTTATCGGAGGTGAAGTTATACGAGTCATACACACACCGGGACATTCTCCCGGCAGCGTCTGTTTCCTGTTCGATAATACAGTTTTTGTTGGTGATACACTTTTTGCCGGCTCAATTGGCAGAACAGACCTCTATGGCGGTTCTTACACCAAAATAATCAACTCAATAAAAACCCGTCTGTTTACCTTAGACAACGATGTGATAGTTTATCCTGGACACGGTGAATTTACCACTATAGGCGAGGAGAAACGACACAATCCGTTTTTTAGTTTTTAAGAAACAACACTTCCTGATCTTTAATAGAAAACCTTATTGATGCACCTACTTTGTAAACTTCCTGCGCCTCAAGTTTTATTTTTACGCCAGAAGTCGAAACAATATATTTATAGATACCATTTATAAAATCTCGGTTCAAGATAGCTCCTTCAAAACAACCTCCACTTTTAATTTTTGCCTGATACGGTCTGAAAAAGAGAAATGGATTTCCGCTCTTTTGGTCTTTTATGTTACATTCCAATTTACCCCATGGCGTTAATATCCTGTCTTTTTCTACTATTTTTACAGGTATGACATTTGATTCCCCAATAAAACTTGCCACAAAAAGTGATTTTGGAGAAGAATAAACTTCTTCCGGGCTGTCAATCTGTTCCACCGTCCCTGAATTCATTATTACTATTTTATTCGCCAAAAGAAATGCGTCTTCCTGGTCGTGGGTTACATAGACGGTTGTAATCTGCGTCTCTTGTTGTATGCGTTTAATTTCCTGCCTGATATTCTCCCGTAATTTTACATCAATATTCGATAATGGTTCATCCATAAGCAATAACTTAGGCTCTGTAACAATTGCCCGTGCAATGGCAATTAACTGCTGTTGTCCGCCAGAAAGTTTTCCGGGATACGCCCTGGCGTATTTTTGCATATCAACCTTATCTAAAACAGACTCAATTCTTCTTCGTCTTTCGGCTCTCAAAAGTCTATTTGCTCTTAGCCCGAATTCAATGTTTTCATACACTGTCATGTGAGGCCAGAGTGCCAGGTCTTGAAATACCATTCCGATATTCCGCTGTTTTTGAGAAATAAGCGCTTTACATCCGCGATTTGCGGGCAAACCCTCTATCCGGATTTCCCCATCGTCGGGAGTTTCAAGACCTGCAATCATTCTCAATGTCGTAGTCTTGCCACACCCTGAAGGCCCTAATAATGCCAGGAGTTGGCATCTCTCAACACCAAATGAAATGCCTCTTATAATTTCCTTTTTATTAAAATTCTTTTTTAAATTTATTACCTCAAGTGCATTCATGTTATTTTTGATGTTCTTTGAGTTTCTTGGGTTTATTGTGTTCTTTGGGTTCTTTGGGTTAACTCTATAAACACAAGAAACCTAATATACCAAACAAACTCGCAATAGCCTATAATCTCAATGTAATCTATGGTTAGAAAGTTAGTTGAGGAACTTTCACAAGGTATCTGGAGACCGCGAGAAATACTCCCACAGGCAGCAAGGTCATCACTACGATCACGATAGAAAGCGCAGAAACGATGTCCGTTGGACTGTTCGCCATTACGGTAAACAAAGCTATTGGAAGCGTTTCGTGTCCGGGTGGATAAACCAGTATCGTTGTGCCTAACTCTCCAATACAAAACATAAATGAAATCAGCCATGTGGCGATTATTCCATAACCTTGCAAAGGTAAAAAGATTTTACCTAAAACCCGAAACCACGATGCACCCGTTACAATGCCGGCTTCCTCCATAGAATGAGGGATTTGTTTGAGGTAATTCGCCATAATACGACTGGACAACGGTAAAAATCTTACTACATATCCAAGAATCACGATCCATAAAGAACCATAGATGAATTGGCATGCGCCCTCTGGCCTGTTCCATAATTTGATAAGTCCGATACCCGATACTGTGGCGGGTACGGCAAAGAATATCCAGATAAAAGTTGCTATACTACTTCTCAATCCAGAACGAAAGTTCTCAGAAAGGTAACCCAGAAAGAAACCTATAAAGGTGAGAAGAGTTGCTCCAATAGACCCAAACAAAATGCTGTTTGTAATACTATTTCTGGCAAGAAGGATGGCATCATGATATGCAGAAATTGTCTTTGAGTTAATGATGAGTGTACTCAAAGGAATGATAACGAATACTATCAAAACAAGGCTACAAAAGATTAATCCAATCACATTGAGCCATGTGATGTTGTATTGTAACGTACTGTTTGAAGAAGTTCTTCCCAATACCTCAAAAGATTTTCCACGCAGATAAATCTGCTCCAGTATAATCAGGACAAGAGTGATTGCTATGAGCGGAAAGGCAATAGCCGTGGCAGCCCTTTCATTATAAAAGGCGCTAAATTGAGTAAATATCTGGGTAGTGAATACGTTGACCTGAAGCAATGACGGCACTCCAAATTCGGAGAGAGATAACACAAAGACAATTATCATACCGGAAAGAATGGCAGGTGCGATTAAAGGGAATGTAATCTGCCTGAATACCTGAAAGACACTGCCTGCCACAAGACCGCTTTCTTCCAATCGCGGGTTTATGCTCTTTAAGGCATATTCGGTTACTAACATCACAACCGGGAAGAGGTTCATTGAGAGGATAAATGAAACGCCATAAATGCTGTAGATAGAATTCGAAATGAATTCAGGTGAGAGCAGCGTATACTGTGAGAAGACGTTATTCAGAAATCCTGTTTTTCCCAGCAGATTTACCCATGCAATACCGATAATATAGGATGGGATAATCAGGGGTATAAAAAAACATATTTTGAAGAAGTTTTTAAGCGGAAGACTTGTTTTTGACAGAAAGAATCCCACAGGGACGCCAATGAAAACGGCTAATAGGGTTGTGGTAGAAGCGAGGATAAGGCTGTTGGAGATAACCATTCCGTATTTTTGTGTTAGAAAAATATCACTGTAATAGGCGAATGAAAATCTCCCCTCTTCGTAAATAGAGTTTCCAAACATCCACGCAATTGGTAAAAAGGTGGTAAAGAGAAAGAGTGCAAAGAAAAATCCCAACGTCAACTTCTTTTGCATTTAATATCCTGCCCATTGTTTGAGAAACTCCCCAATCTCATTCAACTTACCAGCAACGTCGCGGTAATTGATATCCATGCCATTTATTGCAGCTATAGTTAATACGTCCGCAGGTGTCCGTACATAGTATCTCAGCGGCATTTGCGCGCACATCGCAAACGCCAGACTTTTTTCAACCTCACTGCTGACCAGATAATCAATCAATTTCTTCCCATTTTCCCGATTAGGGTCGTTTTTTATGAGACAAACCATATTTGGCATAATAAGGGTACCTATGCCTGACTGATCCGGATATACGATTTTTACGGCACTCCCCTCCCTAACGGCTACATTGGCATCGTCCGTATCCGTAATACCCACCTTGACCTCTCCCCTTGCTACGAGCCGCCTTACTTCACTATTTGAGGAAACGATCTTCACACCATTT
>JAHFOX010000004.1:38386-51565 GCA_023261445.1 Planctomycetota bacterium | reverse complement strand
CCCTTTTTCTTATCCTTCCAGGCGTCCGTCGGACACCCTCTTATGCAATCACCACAATACACACATTTTGATTCGTCAAACATCGGCCTGCCCTCTTTATCCGAAACAATTGCACCTTCCAGGCAGGCCTTGGCGCACAAGGTACACCCATTACATAAATCTTTATTCCATACTGGATAAACTACACCCTGGAAGCCCAAGTCCATTTCCCTTGTCCTTGTACAATCAATTGGGCAACCGGAAAATCCAATCTTAAACTTGTGATGACAGGGGATACCAAAAAACTTTTCGTCGACCTCCAATGCCTTGGATTGCGTATCCATAATTCCATTAGGATTATACTCACAGCCGCCACATGCCGTAGGTACTCTGACTCGTGGACCACAGGATGCAACCTTTTGCCCTACTGTAGCCAATTCTTTCACTACGGCATTAAAATCATCAATATGCACACCAATAATCTCTACCGATTGTCTGAAACTCAAATGACAATAACCTAATCGGCTATATTTCTTGGCAACCTCAGCAATTTTTTCCAGCTTTTCAGGCGTAATCCTTCCACCAGGCACCTTCAATCGGACGGTAAAAAGGTCCTTTTGTGTCTGTTTTATGAAACCACCCGATTTTAATTCATTTAGGTCTATTCTTTGTGTTGCCGTCTTCTCAGCCATTCGAACTCCTTATATTTTTAATGTAACTCACCGTTTTTATAAACAAATTATTCCCAGAATTATCTAAGATTATGTTAGCGAATTGCGGATTATAGCTTTAGCCAGTAACTATTATTTTCTCCTAAAAAGCCACCCACTTCTTTGTACATATATACAACGTTATTCGCATTTTAATGTTAGCACTTAATAAAAATTCTTGCAAGGGAAAAGAAATTCGCAATCGCTAACTACTCAATTCCTGGTGGAGGTCCTTTCAGAAACAACCTCCAGCATCTTCTTTTTTGCCTCTAATACACCCTTTCTTTTAACAACTTCGAGCATATCAGGTCCTGCAATACGCTGTAAGATATCGCGTCTTATAGATTCATCAGAAACCTCTGAAAGTATTTTCTGCCGCATTTCTGATAAGAGATTAGTGAATTCTTCATACTCATTTCCGAACTGCTTTTCCAAACTTTCCCTGATATGATGAGCTAACGCTGGACTTGCCCCACCTGTTGAAATACTGATACAGAGGTCGCCACGCATAACGGATGCAGGAACAATAAAGGTGCAAAATTCGGGTTTATCAACAACATTCACTAACTGACCTCGCTTAATAGCATCATAGTAAATCTTTTTATTTATCTCCTCGCTATCAGTGGATGCTATAACTACAAAAGCTTCTTTCAAAAACATCTCATCATATTTTTGCTTAATTCGCTCAATTCCTGTTTCTTTTTCCAGTTCAGGACAAAATTCTGGCGATACCACCGTTACCCTTGCACCCGCCTCTTTTAAGCTACACACCTTGCGCCACGCAACATTACCACCGCCCGCTACAACACATTTTTTACCATTAATATTCAGGAATACTGGATAATATTTCGACATTTCACCTTAACCATGATGTTAAATTCTATTATCGGTTACCCCACTAAGACATGGGATTTCACTTAAATTTTAAATCCCAAACAAGTTCAAAATTATAATATCCAATGATAGAGACTTTTTGTTTGGAGTTTTGAATTTTACCTAATATTGGAATTTATTTGTTATTTAGTATTTCTAATTTGGTGCTTTCCCTGAACTCAGTTGAATTCCATAAGGATTTACGATGAAGCGCTACAAATCCTCACCCCTGACCAAATCCTCATACGTTTCTCGTTCTCTAATAATATGATAACAGTCTCCATCCACTAACACTTCACAAGGTCTTGGACGGGAATTATAAGTGGAACTCATTGTAAAACCATAAGCACCGGCACTGAATATCGCCAGCAAATCTCCTTCTTGTATCTTTGGTAAAGCCCTGTTAGTAGCAAAAGTGTCGCTTGTTTCGCAAACCGGTCCTACAATATCTACCAACTCCATTCCTCTCTTTAATATAGCTTTACTGAAATTTTCCACCTCCGGCATTTTTATATTTGAATTTACTGGCCATATTCTGTGAAAGGCATCGTAAAGGGCAGGACGAATCAAATCATTCATAGCGGCGTCACAAATAACAAATTTCCTGTGATGTAACGTTTCTTTTGTATAAATTATCCGAGAAATCAAAACCCCCGAATTCCCCACAATAAATCGCCCGGGCTCCATAATTAGATTGCATTGCATCTCCTTCACGAGTGGCAGAATTTTTCTGGCATAATCTTTTGGCTGTATTACATCTTCTCCTGTGTACGAAATACAATAGCCTCCCCCAATGTTCAGATATTCAATGTCCAGTCCTGCATTCCTGCATTTTTGGATAAACGCAAGAATCTTCTTAAGGGCGCGTGCATAAGGGTCGGCAGTATAAATTGGCGAACCCAGATGCACATGCAACCCGCACAGGTCAACACTCGAATATCTTGCAGATTGTCTGATAATCCTTTCAGCTTCGGTAAAATCAATACCAAATTTGTTCTCCTTTTTCCCCGTTGTAGTCTTTGCATGGGTTTTTGGATCAATGTCTGGATTGATTCGCAGGGCAACTCTTGGTTTTTTACCAACCTCTCCAGCCAATTTACTAATATGTTCAAGTTCTGCAACAGATTCCACATTAAACATAAAGATATTGTTCTCAAGGGCGTACCTTATTTCCCTGTCCATTTTCCCCACGCCTGCAAATACAATCTTTAACGGATCACCACCAGCCTTGATAGCCCGAAATAATTCACCGCCAGAAACCACGTCAAAACCAGAGCCAGCCTCCGCTAATGTTTTGCAAATAGAGAGATTAGAATTTGATTTTACGGAAAAACAGATCAGGGTATCAATATCCCGGAATGCAGTCTGCAAGTCGTTGTAACGTACCAGAATCGCATTCTTGCTGTAGATATAGGCAGGCGTTCCTACCTCTGAAATGATATCGTCTATTCTTACATTTTCACAAAAGAGTGTTTTATTCCTGTATTCAAAAGCATCCATAGATTATCTATCCATTATAAATCGCAATAATTTACCTCTGATAATAACAAAATCCTTTGAATTCACGAAAAGCGCCAGACCACAAGCGCCAAACAACAAACAAATTCCAATTAAAATGAAATTCAAAACTACAAACAGAGAGTTTTGACAATTGGACATTATAATTCGAAATTCATTTGGGATTTGTGGTTCGAGATTTGGAATTTCAGCGGCATTCTATGCATTCCAGCGGTAAACTATTACACAAGTTTCTTATCCCAATATAAAATACGTTTTTTAACAAAACCTGGCGCTGTGGAACCGTAACTCTTGTAATTCTTAATACAGTTTTCCACTCCAAGCACCTTATAAACGTCTTTCTCTATAGCTGAAGAGAAAGCCTTAAAACCCGCCAATTGCAAATCCATCAATCGGCATTGCACCTTGATACACTCCCGCACAATATTACCCACAATCTCATGCGCCTTGCGGAAAGGAACCCCCTTTTTAACAAGGTATTCTGCAAGCGCAGTGGCATCTATAAACCCTTTTTTACAAGCCTGCATCATCCGATCGCCGTTAAAATTAGTATTAGCCACAAGCTCCGCAAGAATAGATAACGAGGTCTGTACAGTATCCGCCGCATCAAATACTGCAACCTTCTCCTCCTGCATGTCGCGATTGTAGCTTAATGGCAATCCCTTCAGCAACGTAAGCAGAGATGTCAGATGTCCGAACACACGACCGCATTTACCACGAATCAACTCCAATACATCAGGATTCTTTTTTTGAGGCATAATGCTGGAACCAGTGCAATAAGCATCGCTGATTTCTATAAACTTAACCTCGTCATTACACCAGATAATCCACTCCTCACATAGCCGGGAAAGGTGCATTGCAATCATAGAGAGACAAAATGCATACTCAACACAAAAGTCCCTATCGCTCACAGCGTCCATACTGTTTTCACAAACCCCGTCGAAACCAAGCAATTTTGCTGTTTGCCTTGGGTCCGTTATGAGGGTCGTACCCGCAAGGGCGCAAGCCCCCAAAGGCGATTTGTTGAGTCGCACAAAACAATCCCGAAGACGAGCTTTATCCCTCTCAAACATTTCTACGTATGCTAGTAAGTAGTGGCATAATAAAACAGGTTGAGCATGTTGAAAATGAGTAAACCCGGGCATAATTAAATCAAAATGTTTTTTGCCCTTTTTTACTAATTCTTTTTGTAGGGCATTAAGCAACCCTATCGTTAACTGCACATGCTCTCGCGTCCACAACCGCATATCGAGGGCAACCTGGTCATTTCTACTACGGGCTGTATGAAGCTTCTTGCCTGCTTCGCCAATCCGTTCAATTAATGCCGACTCAATATTCATGTGTATATCTTCAAGGAATTCTTTAAACACGAACTTACCTGTGCTAATTTCTTTTAATATTTCATTTAGACCTTTAACAATCGCATCCTTTTCCTTTTCACTAATTAGCTTACACTTAGCAAGCATGTTTGCGTGTGCAACGCTTCCTTCAATATCATATTTATAGAGCCGCCGATCGAATGAAATTGATTCGGTGAAGGACTCCACAGAGTCTGCCGTCTGCTTTGTAAACCGCCCACCCCATGGTTTCTTTTGTTTCATATTACTCAGTCCTTCTATTTTACAGGACACATATCTTCGCTGATACAAATAGTACAAAAACATCTACGCCGCCAAGATACAAAACCACAAAACAAAATTTTTGAGTTTAGTGTATCCGTGTCTTTATGGCAGCTAAATATACCTAAAAACAAGGGAGTTAATATAGCTAAATAAAATAACCTAGTCAATACAATTCAACAAACTACGTGAGCAACGAATGTTGAATGACTGAAAACAATGCCACCTGTCACTTTTTATACGTTGACTATATTTCAATTTTCGATTGCAGCTTTGCTAAACCATGTATTTTCAGTTGACAACTTCTTTCTACAACACTATCATTTCAGAATGAACTTACTGAATAATACAAAACAATACAACAAGATACTCCTCCTGTTTTTGCTGATACTATGTGTAAGCAGCATAATCGCACCCATCATTAAGGCGTTTTTCGACCCTCTGGTAAAATCAAGTCCTTTTATAATAGATCTGTTAAATTACAAACGCGAAACCTATGATTTTGGCAAGGTTATGCGCCGTATTATCCTCGCTGTAGCTATCCTTGTTATTTTTTTATTCAGGAAACCCTTGATGGTCCGTTCTTTTACAACAATTGGCATAAAACTTTCTCATGGATGGTGGAGACACTTACAAATGGGTTTCTTATTAGGCACTGGTATATTTATCCTGTACATAGCCTTCTTTCTTTCCAGCGGTAATATGACATTGAATATAGACGCAAAATCATTTAGCGACCTAATTCTTAAAATACTTGAAATACTGCTCATTGCAGGCATTGTCGGATTTATAGAAGAAATGTTTTTCAGAGGAATTATACTTCAAAGTTTTTTACAGGATATGCATACCGCCTCCGCCGTATGCGCAAGCAGCATGTTTTATTCCTTACTTCATTTTTTTAAAGCAAAACTACTTGTATCCACTGGCTTTCAGCCATTTATTGGTTTTATAGTAGTTTATAAATCTTTCGCAAACATTGTATTAGATTTTAACAATATCTTACCCTCAATTATTGGCCTTTTTCTCGTTGGTGTTGTATTGTCTTATACTTATCTGAGAACAAAATCCCTATATTTCGCAATTGGGCTTCATGCTGGTTGGATATTTCTCACCAAGGTAAACATACTATTTTTTGATCATGCAAGAACAAACAAACAATGGTTATATGGCGATAGTACGGTTATTACCGGCGTCCTTGGGTGGATTCTCTTAATTATTACTTTAATCCTCATTAAATTCGTGACGAAAGCTTCATTCTATGAAAAAGACGCTGCAAGAACTGGCTGAATACGTTGGTGGTGCGGTTATTGGAAATCCTTCTCTATTGATTCGTGGTGTCGCGGGCATTGAAGAAGCGCAGGAAGGACATATCACCTTTGTATCTAACGATAAATATATAAAGAAAATACATCAAACAAAGGCTTCTGCTATTATCATTTCGCCTAAAGTGAAAGACACAAACTTATTCCTTTCTAAGAAAGGCGAATGGAACCTTCTTGTATGCAACAATCCATACCTTGCATTTGCAAAGTTAGTAGAACTTCTGATGTACAAAAAACCCACTTACATAAAGGGTATTGATGATTCCGCCAGAATCGCAAAAACAGCAATAAGCGGCAAAAATGTTTCTATTTATGCATACGTCACCGTTGGTGAAAATGTACGCATTGGCAATCGCGTAGTCTTGTATCCGTGCGTTTATATTGGAAACAATTGCACTATTGGCGATGATACCGTCATTCATCCAAATGCTGTAATATACAACGACACTATAATTGGCAAACGTGTCACTATCCATAGCAATACAGTTATCGGCAGTAGCGGGTTTGGATATGCGCCAGACGGACAGAGTTATTACAAAATCCCTCAGGTTGGCATCACAATAATAGAAGATGATGTGGATATTGGCGCAAATACAACTATCAACCGCGCCGTCTTGGGAGAGACAATCATTCGAAAAGGCACAAAGATTGACAGCCAAGTTGTTATCTCGCATAACGTGGAGATAGGTGAAAATTCCCTGATCGTATCTCGGGTGGGGATTGCAGGTTCAGCCAAAATTGGAAAACACGTAACCCTTGCAGGCGGCGTTGGTATTATCGGACATATCAAAATTGGAGATAACGTAACGGTTGGAGGGTACTCTGGAGTCGCTAAAGATATTCCTGACAATGAGACATACTTAGGGACACCCGCGCTGCCTATTCAAAGAATGCGCCGATGTTACGTAATCATTGAAAAATTACCAGAAATGAAAGAACATATTAAAACCTTAGAAAAAAGAATAAAACAGTTGGAAGAGCGCAATAATTCACCACGAAATACGCAAAGTCAGAAGAAGAATGGAAGTTGAGATGTGAGGTTGGCGGTTGGAAATCCGATAACAGTTCAGCTTACCGCAAACGCAAACTTTGCGGTAAACTGCTAAAAAGAAAAACATGGAAAAACTTGGATTAATAGCAGGAAATGGGCGATTCCCTATATTATTTGCCAAAGGGGCACGTAATAACAACGTTCATATCATTGCCGTTGGAATCGAAGGAGAAACATCTCCAGAAATTGAACAACATGTCGAAAAACTTTACTGGATAGGCGTTGCTCAGATTGGCAAATTAATCAAGATATTTAAACAGGAAAATATATCTAAAGCTGTTATGGCAGGCGGACTCACAAAAACCAATATGTTCTCTTCGTGGAGAAACCTTCGATACCTGCCAGACTTAAGAACAATCAACCTGTGGTATAGGAACGTTAAAAAAAGGGATGACCATTCACTGCTTGGAGCTGTTGCTGATGAATTATTAAAAGATGGTATTGAATTGCAGAATTCCACTCTTTATGTACCGCAGCTACTTGCCCAAAAAGGCGTATTGACAAGAAAACAACCTACAGAAAAGGAAATGGAAGATGTTCACTTTGGATGGCATATCGCCAAAGAAATTGCCAGACTTGGCGTTGGGCAATGTATTGTGGTGAAAGAAAAGATAGTTTTAGCCGTGGAAGCACTTGAAGGAACAGATGAAACCATTCGTCGCGGTGGAAATTTAGGAAGAGAAGGAATCATCGTTATCAAGGTTAGCAAGCACGATTTTGACCCGAGATTTGATATTCCCACCGTTGGTCTGGAAACCATTAAATCTCTAAAAGAATCCTCAGCATCAACCCTCGCCCTTGAAGCCGAAAAGACACTCATCCTGGACATCGAAGAAACCATCAAGGCTGCTGACCAAGCACATATAGCTATTGTTGGATTGTAATAAGCCCTCAAAAATCGTGTGTAAAACGAGAGAAATGGAAATTAAAACCACAGAAGTAAGAAATCAGAAACAAGAAGAAGAACTTATGTCTCACGAATTTTGTATTCCATTTTTCTTTTCCTGCGACCCCCCGAATTTAAAGGTTTTATCATGCAACAAACAGCGCTAAGCCTTATAGGAGCAACATTTATTATAGCCCTTACCCATGCTGTAATGCCTAATCACTGGATGCCCTTCGCACTGATAGGTAAAGGACAAAATTGGAGCTTATCTAAAACTATTTTTATCACAGCCATAGCAGGATTGGGACATTCCGTCGTAACGTGTATTTTAGGATCTATTATCGCCTTCCTTGGATTTCACATAACAAAATATGCTGAAACAGTTGCAGAACCATTAGCTGCTTCCATATTAATTATACTAGGTATTACATTTATTATAATTGGAAGGTTAAAACCTAATCCCCACGATCATAATCATTCCAAATTCTCAGACAAAACCATTGTTATATCACTCTTTATGATGCTAAGCTGTTCGCCATGCATCGCAGTTCTACCTATATTCTTAGCCGCAAGCACGTTCAGTTGGAAAATGCTTTTGTTGCTTTCTATAATTTTATCAGCAACAACAGTTTCAAGTATGCTAGTGCTTACAACTATCGCCTATACTGGCGTTAAAAAAATAAATCTCTGTATGATTGAACACTACGAAAGAGAAATCATAGGCGGAATATTATCTATCATAGGAATAATATTTCTTATAGCACATTGAGTTGCTATCGCGTACTTACTATTGAACATGCGTGTTGCAAACAATCCACTGAACTTTATAATAAATTGAATCCGGTCCCTATAACAATATCCTCACGTCCCCAGTCCGCTTGGTGAAATGGATGGCATCAAAATACTCCAACAATGGGACTGCATACTTGCGTGATGCCTTAGTTAAATCCCTGAACTGCGCCACACTGATAGAACCATGTTTGTTGATATGATCCTTGATAATTTCTTTTAATTTATCTAAAACTCCGGCATGAAAATAAAGCCCATTTTCTACGCTGATAAGTTTTTTCTGTTCGATAAGCAATGAGATTATGGGCTTACTTAAGACGCCAAATTTAGCATATATTTCTTCCGCCGCAGGCGGAGTAAATCCAGCATTTAAAAATAACTCCTCAATTTTATCTGCTTTACCTTTATCCTGTGTTGACACCTCAATCTCAAAGTTCGCAAGCGATAATTTGTTATCAACAACCTTAAAAGCCTTTTCGCTTTTTAAGATAGCTAGGGTTGCCGCAATTAATGGCGGGTAAATATTTTTGCCTAAAAGTGTTTTTAGATGGCTTTCGTCAACCCCGATTTTTAAAGGATTCTCTTTGTGAAATACCCTGAGTGTATCCAAAATCTGTTCTTTTAAAGACGAAATAACATTTCTGTGAACAATAACATTTTTCCCGTCTATATTAAATTCCAGAAGTACTCCCTTATTTACTAACCCCGCAATACTACTCTCGGCAACTGATGGATGGATGTTGACTTGTCTGGAAATATCGCCGATGGTAGGGGCGAACGGCCGTTCGCCCCTACTAACGACGCTACTCAAATACACCTGTTCTGCGATATCGGGAATATTCCCACTGGCAAGAATATTCAAAGTTTTCAGCGTTTCTTCTCTGAAACGCTTTAATCGGATCGTATTGTACCTGAGAACCTTGCCTCCTCCAATGGTATATGCAGGTGAGTAGGAACGAATAATAAATCTGTCTTCCCTTTCTACTGTAATAACATCTTCAAGGAGTATCTGCCCAAAAGTCTCTTCGCCGGGATTTAGTTGATCTCTATCTAATAATATAACACGCCCCATAATCTCAGAGGTATTTATATGAAACCGAACCCTTGCCCTGTTCTTCAAAGGGTGTTTTGTACTTTTAATCAATCTTAATGAGACGTCAACTATATTCGCGGGTTGCAAATATCCAGGAATTGAAATCTCATAGCCACGATGAACCTCGCCAGATTTAATGCCTGACAGATTAATTGCCGCCCGTTGTCCAGCAAAAGCTTTACCTACGCGTTCTCCCGTCACCTCAATTCCTCTTATGCGGGAGATTCTTTTAATGGGCAATATTTCTACTTCGTCTTCTACGGAAACCTGCCCGCCCAGCACTGGACCGGTTACAACGCATCCATAACCCGAAACAGTAAAAGATCGGTCTATGGACATTCTAAACACACGATTGATGCTTTGGGTTTGTATCTGCGAAATAAGTTCTTTTATAGCCGCTTTGCAGGCATCAACCCCTTCACCTGTGACCGTAGAAACAGGTATAACAGGTGCGCATTCCAGTGTTGTGCCTGTAAGAATTTTTCTGATGTCTTCCTGCACTACTGCCAGCCATTCATCTGTTACAATGTCTTTTTTTGTTAATGCAACAAGACCGTGTTTAATTCCCAGCAGATTTATTATTTCCAGATGTTCTATAGTTTGCGGCATAATGCCATCGTCAGCAGCAATGACGAACAATACAAGGTTGATGCTGGTTGCACCAGCCAGCATGTTTTTGACAAAACGTTCATGTCCAGGCACATCCACAATACTAACCCTTCTATTTGCATCGAGGTTCAGGTAGGCAAAACCTAAGTCTATTGTCATTCCACGCTGTTTTTCCTCAGGAAGCCTGTCGGTATCAATACCTGTCAGCGCCTTAACCAGAGAGGTTTTCCCGTGATCAATATGTCCTGCCGTCCCGATTATGATGTGCTCAATTTGTGGTGTGTTAGTGAGTTGTTGAGAAATTGATTCTTTCATGCAATGATTCACCCCCTCACCTTAACCCTCTCCCACAGGGATCGAGGTAACTTTCCATTCCTTGATGTGAGGGAGCGAGGTAGTGTAAGATACCCTTCAAATACTTTTAGTTATTGCACTGCTGGGGTTGTCCAAAAAGTAATTAAAATGTCATTGCAAAGGAGAAACGACTGAAGCAATCTCAATGACAGTTAAAATGGAACTCTTTGGACAACCCCTTATCTCAGGAATTATTTGTCCGCATAACTTCCTGAAAAACCAGATATTTTTTCTAATGCCATAGTAATCATATCAATTTCAGTATCATCATACACCGTACGCATGTCGAGGAAGACACGGTCTTGCTCGATCCTTGCAAAGATAGGAGGGGTATTGTTCCGTAATTGTGCGGCTATTTCTTCAGCATTGATTTTTTTTGAATGGAGTGATATAAGCCTTGTTGGAATTCCTTCACCCGGCATTGACCCTCCACCCATTTCCGAAAAGCCATCCACTATGGAAAGCTTCGTGTGCATCTTTGTTTCTGGACTTAGCTTGTTTATTACTCTTTTACATCTTTCTTCGATTGCCTCAAGCGGTGTTAAAATCATCTTCAGTACGGGAATTCTACTCAGGGCAAGTTCGTCTTCCACATAGAGCCTTAAAGTTGCCTCAAGTGCAGCGACGGTCAATTTTCCAACTCGGAGGGCGCGTGTCAATGGATTCCTTTTCAGCAAATCAATCCATTTCTTTTTACCGGCAATAATACCGCCTTGCGGACCGCCTAATAGCTTATCCGTACTGAACGAAACAATATCAACACCTGCTTTTATACTTTCTTGCACGGTTGGTTCGTACGGCAATCTGTATTTTTGAAGATCAATCAATGCGCCGCTTCCAAGGTCATAAACTACTGGAATATTATGAATTTGCCCCAAAGAAACAAGGTCCTTCAAATCTACTGATTCAGTAAAACCAATGATTTTGAAGTTGCTTTGATGCACCTTGAGAATAAGCCCTGTACGTTCTGTAATGGCATTGCTATAGTCGGCAAGATATGTTTTGTTTGTAGTCCCCACCTCAATCAAAACTGCCCCGCTCTTGGACATGACGTCAGGCATGCGAAATTCCCCGCCGATTTCAACAAGCTGGGAACGGGATATGAGGACTTCCTTGTTTCTTGCTAACGTATCCAATGCCAGCAAAACGGCTGCTGCGTTGTTATTAACGACCAGCGCTGATTCTGCTCCAGTAATCATGCAGATAAGTTGCTCAACAGCATGATATCTGGCACCTCTCCTGCCTGAGTGTTTTTCAATTTCAAGGGTGCAGAAGCTTTTCAAGACGTTTTGTATTTGTTTTGCAGCCTCGTCAGCAATGGGCGACCTGCCGAGTCCTGTATGAAGTATAACGCCTGTTGCATTAATTGCGTGTTCAATACCACATAATTTTCGCTGAAGGATGTGATGGATTAATGGATATAATTTTTGCGGAGACAGTTCTGTGGGTTGTGATGCAACAAATTTATCTACCCCTTCTTCTCCAAATTTATTAATCCCCCCTAACCCCCCTTTAGTAAAGGGGGATTGAGGAGGATTATTGAGGCTGGTTTGATTATTACCGTTGTGTAACAGGGTTAGTGATTGCCGAATATCTTCTAAAACCTCTCTGATCGCATCAACGACAAGTTGTCGTGGGTAAAGGTCAGCTAGTTTCGATATTTCAGGCGATTCAATGAGTTCGTTAACAGATGGTATTGACCTGAGGATGTCCTTTTGCATATTTCAATATGATTAATATAAACCGAAAATTAAAAATAAAGGGACAAGGTGACAAACAAAGATTTAAAATTGGTAAAAACAAAAAATGCGTTTGAAATTATGAGATTATTTTTAAATTTTGAGTTGTACCTCTGAATTTTTACTTTTGATTTTTGATATATCTTCAGCCTTTAACATTACCTGATTTTGCATTTATAATAAATCGTTTCATTAATAATTTATCTTTCCTGCCCAGTGACGATTCCACGCCGGAAGACACATCCACGGCATAAGGTTTCACCACACTTATAGCATCCTTGACATTTTCAGGCGTCAGACCGCCTGACAAAATAATGTTTCCGTACTTATGTGTTTTTTTTGCGATTTCCCATTTAAAAGGCATACCTGTCCCACCCATAACTCCCTTTACGTAACTATCGAGTAAAAATGCGTGCGGCTTATAATCCGCCAATTGCTTCAAGTCGTCCTCGTCTTTGATTCGAAATGCCTTTATTATTCTGTATCCCATAAGGTCATTCAAATATGCCGGAGATTCGTCGCCATGTAGCTGAACTGTATCTATACAACAAAACCCGCAAATTTCTTTTATCGTATTTACCTGTTCGTCAACAAACACACCTACAAATGAAACAAATGGGGGTAAAACTTTTATTAT
>JAHFOX010000004.1:0-38286 GCA_023261445.1 Planctomycetota bacterium | reverse complement strand
TCATACTCCGGCGCAATAATCGCCTCAACAAAGTGACCCGGTTCAGTAATAGCCTCAGCCGTTGAGGTGTTAACAATCTTGTTTAACCCCAGTATACATCCAAATGCAGAAACAGGGTCGCTGTTATACGCTTTTTTAAAGGCATCAGCCAGAGTACCCGCTGATGACGCACCGCAGGGGTTTGTATGTTTTATAACAATGGCAGAAGGTTTCTCAAATTCCTTTACCAATTCCAGAGCGGCGTTAAGGTCTATAATATTGTTATACGAAAGCCCCTTGCCGTGCAATTGCTGCGCGTTTGACACACAAGGTTCCTGGACATTTTCCTCCACATAGAACGCTGCCGTCTGATGCGGATTCTCGCCGTAGCGCAGGGATTGACGCTTGATATAATCAAGCGATAGCGCCGTTGGATAACCCCTTTTCTCTTTATCCAGACTGTCGAAATAATTGGCAATAATTCTGTCATAGCGGCCTGTCGTCCTGAATGCCTCAATAGCAAGCTCAAAACGCATCTTCTCGGAAATGTCATTTCGGTTTGCCTTGAGTTCTTCGATAATAAACTCATAACGCTTGGGATTTACAACCACAATCACATGCCTGTAATTTTTGGAAGCAGAACGAATCATAGAAGGCCCGCCAATATCTATATTTTCAATTGCCTCCTCCATGCTTACACCTTTTTTAGCAATCGTCTTTTCAAATGGATATAGGTTAACAACGACCATATCAATGGGTTTAATCCCCAGTTCTTTCATTTGTTTTTTGTGGGTTTCGTTGTCCCTTAAAGCTAACAATCCCCCGTGCACCTTTGGATGCAAGGTCTTCACACGACCGTCCATAATTTCAGGAAACCCCGTATGCTCTGATATTTCAACCACTCGAATACCATTCTCTTTTAGCAACTTGGAAGTGCCGCCCGTAGAAACAATCTCAACCCCCAAATGTTGCAACTCCCTTGCAAATTCAACAATGCCTGTCTTATCTGAAACACTGATAAGAGCCCTTTCTAATCTTGCCATCTTTCACTCCTCATTATTTCATACTAACAAAACCTGACCCCATAGATCCTACAGAAAAAATACTCAAAAACTCTTGTGATAAACCCTTCGTCAACTTTAACGACTACCCACGAAATACCACGAAAAGTTACAAAACTTTTTTTAATCAAGTCCAGAAATTATACTCTTTTGTGTTTTTCGCGTATTTAGTGGGTTTAAGTTGCTTTGAAATTACTATACATTTAAATTAGGTTTTGTTTTGCAATGCAAAACAAAACGACTTTACCTTTTTCTGTCATTCCCGCGAAAGCTGGAATCCAGTTCTTTATTTATTTTTCTTATGGATTCCCATTTTCATGGGAATGACAAAGAGGGCGTTTTGAAATTCCTGAACATTAAATTAGGAGGGCGAACGGCAGTTCACCCTCCTACAGTATTCAAAACCCAATTATTCTCCGCATGTTCTGCGGTCTGCCTTCTTCGCTTCGTGATTTTAGCAGAACGTAAAAATCAAGTCAAAAGAATAACATTAGGCTTTTTTCATTGACTGTCTTCGCCTTTTTTGTTTGAATCTCTCTAAATATTATAACTTTTAACATAAATGTGAGTGCAATGTATGGCTACAAATAAACTAAAGGTTTTCTGCACACCCTTCTGCCCAAAGTGTAACCAACTACTAGCTTATTTAAATAAGAAAAAGGCAGATTATATTTCCTACGACATTGACAAAGATGAGAATGCCCGAAAAGAAGCAGTAAAAATTGTGGGAACTGATGATATTGAATCGCTGGACAAGCTGCCTATTGTAGTTGTTGGCGAAAAGGTGCTGTATGGGTTTGATAAGAAAGAAATAGATAAGTATCTTCGTTGAATATGCACTTGACTTTCGTATATAAAACGTTTAGCCTTTTGAAAAATTTTGGAGCTTTATTACTATGGCAGAGCAAAGCAAACTGAGGGAATTTACAAAGGGCATTTTTGAATATAATCCCATGTTTGTGCTGGTGCTGGGAATATGCCCCAGCCTTGCCGTCACAACCTCAGTGAAAAACGGATTGGCAATGGGCGGGGCAGCAACCTTCGTGCTAATCTGTTCCAACTTCATCATTTCTGTTGTAAGGGCATATATTCCGCGTGAAATTCGTATCCCATGTTTTATTGTCGTTATTGCCGCTTTTGTGACTATGGTAGAACTGCTTATGAAGGCATATCTACCTCCGGAATTGAATGCCTCGCTGGGCATCTTTATCCCGCTCATCGTCGTCAATTGCATTATCATGTACCGCGCAGAATCCTTCGCATATAAAAATAAACCCTTAGCCTCTGTTCTGGATGGAGCAGGTCTCGGTTTGGGCTGGACTATGTCACTCTGTCTTGTTTCGTCAATACGTGAAATTCTCGGTGCGGGAACCATCTTTGGCATAAAGATATCGGAATCCTATCAACCAGCTTCGGTAATGATTATGGCTCCGGGGGCATTTATTGTGTTAGGACTTTTATTAGGGTTTTTCAACTGGCTAAAACTCAGAAAGAGCGAGAAGGCACTGAATGCCTATATGGAACATGATTAAAGAAATTGCAATAATTATTGTAAGTGTGGTTTTTGTCAATAACTTTGTCCTTTCAAAATTTCTTGGGCTCTGTCCGTTTCTGGGTGTTTCCCAAAAAACATCCGCCGCAATGGGCATGGGCGTGGCAGTTACGTTTGTTATGACTATTGCTTCAGCGATTACATGGATTGTTTATAATTACATCCTGCTGCCCGGCGACACAAACATAATTGCAATAGTCTTCCCATCCATAAGAGAACTGGGACTTATTGAAGTGCTAAAAACAATCAGCTATATACTTGTAATTGCAACGCTAGTGCAATTGGTTGAAATGATGCTCAGAAAAATGGTGCCTGCGCTATATGAAAGTCTCGGTATTTACCTTCCCTTAATTACAACCAATTGCGCTGTACTGGGAGTTGCTCTTTTAAATACAACTGATTCTCCAACGCATCTTGGATTTTTGCAGGCTACAGTGCAGGGATTTGGCGCCGGAATCGGCTTTACAGTAGCAATGCTTTTAATGTCAGGTATTCGGGAACGTTTGGCGCTGATTAATATACCACAACCTCTGCGCGGAGTTCCTATTGCATTCATTTGCACGGGACTCATGGCGCTTGCATTTTTTGGTTTTTCAGGAATGGTTCAGTAAACTATGCGACACGTTATATCACTCCTTGTTGAAAACAAAGTCGGAGTCCTGGCACGTATCACAGGCTTAATCAGCGGAAGAGGGTTTAATATTGATAGCCTTGCTGTTGGAGAAACTGAAAATCCTGCCCTTTCACGCATTACAATCATAGTCAAAGGCGATGATGCAATCCTTGAACAAGTTAGAAAACAAATGGGCAAACTTATAGATGTTATCAAGGTGCTTGATTTCGCAGACGAAGAGATTGTCGAACGGAACTTAATGCTGGTCAAGGTCAACTGCCCTATCGGTAAGCGCGGTGAAATCATTGAAATAGTAGACATATTCAGGGGAAGGATCGTTGATGTAGGACAGAAAGACCTCATTATAGAGATAGCTGGTACAGGAGATAAGCTTGAGGCAATGTTAAGTCTTTTGAAACCTTATGGAATCAAAGAATTAGTACAGACGGGAAGCATTGCTATTGCAAGGGGTACAAAATAAGAAAAGATTATTTTGAAAGGGAAATAAAAGAGATATGTTAAAAATTTATTACGAAAAAGATGCAGATATTAGTATTCTGAAAGGTAAAAAAATTGCCGTGATTGGATACGGCAGTCAGGGACACGCCCAAGCGCAAAACCTCAGGGAATCGGGTTTAGATGTAATTGTATCCACAAGGATGGGTACACCTAATTATAATCTGGCGGTCAAGCACGGATTTAAACCTGTCTCTGTTGATGATGCCGCGAAACAGGGTGATTTTATCCAGATACTCATGCCTGACGAGACCCAGAAGGCCGTTTACGAAGCCCAAATAAAACCGCATTTAAAAGAAGGAAAGACGCTGTGCTTTTCGCACGGATTTAACATCCATTTCGGACAGGTTGTGCCGCCACATAACATAGACGTAATTATGGTGGCTCCAAAGGGGCCTGGACACCTCGTTCGCAGTGAGTTTGAAAAGGGCGGCGCTGTTCCATGCCTCATGGCTATCCATCAGGACGCCACAGGAACTGCCAAAAAAAAGGCTTTGGCTTATGCGCATGGGATTGGAGGCACACGCGCAGGTGTAATGGAGACTACGTTTGCGGAAGAGACTGAAACAGACTTATTTGGCGAACAGGCTGTGCTTTGCGGCGGCGCAGCAGCTCTTGTCAAGGCAGGATTTGAAACGCTGGTGGAGGCAGGATACCAGCCTGAACTTGCATACTTTGAATGTATGCACGAACTCAAGCTAATTGTTGACCTCTTCTATCAGGGCGGTTTAAGTTATATGAGATACTCGATCAGCAACACTGCTGAGTATGGCGACCTGACCCGTGGACCACGCATTATTACAGAGGAAACAAAGAAAGAAATGAAACGGATATTGTCCGAAATACAGAGCGGTCAGTTTGCAAAGGAGTGGATACTGGAAAATCAGGCAGGACGACCTGTCTTTAACGCACTTGAGAAAAAGGACAGGGGACATCTCATCGAAAAGGTCGGCAGAGAACTGCGGAAGATGATGAAATGGATTAACGCCAAAGAGGTGTAAGGAATCAATTCGGACACAGATTTACACAGAGACACACAGATTATCTCACAACAAAAAAACGCAAATAAGTAGCTAGGGTCAAATATCAAGGACAATAAACCTTGGTACTTGACCCCTTTTTCGTGCTATTTACCTCTTATCCCCTAAATTAGAAAATTGCGGTTAGCTTTCCCTTTACAAGACTACTGGTCTTTATTTTCCTTTAATTTCTCTTGGTCTTCCCTTCCTAAACGCAATATGAACCAGACACATGCGCCAATAGCAAACGGCAGTAAAATATATTGAATGATTTCGAGTTTGGATCTTGTTGTTTCTGAAACCTGTATGGATTGTAACGTTGCCGATGTGCCTGCCGAACTTGCTTGTAATGTCTGGATTTGGGCGTTAGAGGCTGGACACGCAACAAACGACAAAAGCAGATAAAGGCTTATAAAGATATTTCTGACGTTTGATTTCAGGTTGATTTTACTTAACTAATATCAATTTCTTATAAGAACCATACGCATCTTTTGCCTCTTTGAGTTTTCCTAACTTGACATAGGTATCACCCAAAAGAAGATGTGCGTAAGCATTTTCAGGCGTTTGCTCCAATAGTTTCCCACATATAACTACGGCATCATTATATAACCCTTTTTGATTGCATGCGAAAGCAAGATTATATTGCGCTTCATTATTATCAGCGTTCAGGGCTAACAATTTCTTAAAGGTATCAATTGCTTCGTCAAACATCCCCTTTTCATTGTATGCAGTACCTAAATTATAATACGCATCAACATAATTAGGATTAATCTTTACTGCCTGCATATAATTTGCAATTGCCCTGTCAGTCTGTTTCTTTTTGCCATAAAGACAACCCAGATTGTAATACACTTTGGCATTATTGGTATTCAACGATATATACCTTTCAAACGACTGGATAGCATCATCAGTCATTTGTCTCTTAGCATAAAGAGTTCCAAGGTTAAGGCATGGCTCTGCGTCGTTTGGATTTAATTCAACAACCTTTCGGAAGGAAGCGATTGCCTCGTCCATCATTCCAAGCTTGCTGTAAGCCGAAGCCTTCTTTTTATGGGCATCAACCATTGTGGCATCCATATCCGTTGCCTTGTTAAATGCCTTGATGGCTTCTTCTAGCCGACCTCTGTCGAAACACTCCAACCCCATGATATAAATATCTTGCGCTGCAACTGGCTTAACAACAGGCTGATTTGCCTGTCCAATCTTTTCAGACTGGTTAGGTTGCTTTGTTTCTGATCGTTTAGCATCAAGAGAAACAGTCCCTTCGACTGCAATTCCTGTTTGACTTTCGGCTTCGGTTGCAACAATTTCTTTGAATTCTACAGGATTTTCAGCCACCTCTTCTTTCTTGCCACATCCACAACATACAATTAGGAAAACACAGGCAACAACTGTTAAGCCGATACAAATATATTTTAAATGGCACAAAACCCCAACCTGAGATATAGTTTTCATATTCCTACTCCTCTGGATATTTTAGAGTAAAATTATCAATCTAAGGAGCATTTTAGTATTACAGGATAAATTGTCAAGAAAAATAAAACCTCCCTATGAGTTTTGCGTAAAAGTAGCTTTAATTCTTGTCTAAGTGTTCTATGTCTTAAGAAGTTGTTTTTATTAAAAAAGATTATGGCTTGAAAATTTTATGGTTTCCTGTATTATCTTTTTAAACTCGCGAAGAAAGAATTCCTTTTAACCGCATTTTACTTTGTATAGCAATCTGATTCCATGAGAAAAAGAACACATATCGCAATATGTTTTATTATCATTTTCATCACGTTCTGCACTTACTTTAATTCACTACAAAATGAGTTTATAGATTACTGGGACGATAACACTTACATAACAGGAAACGAATTAATAAAATCCTTAAGCTTTAGCAGCTTAAAGTTAATTTATTCTTCCTTTTTTTTCACTGAATATTACCCCGTAAATTTATTGTCATACGCTATAGATTATCATTTCTGGGGATTAAACCCCTTGGGTTACCATATTACTAACGTATTTCTTCATTCATTAAATGCCATCTTAATATTCAAAATAATAACAACTATACTAAATAGATTTCCCGTAGCTTCCATTGCAACCATTATTTTTATAATGCTTCCCGTAAACGTTGAGACTGTAGTGTGGGCCTCGGAACGAAAAAACATATTATCTTTTCTTTTTTTTCTCGTTTCCTTTTACCTTTATATTAAATACCAAAAAGACGAAAACAGGCACCACTATTTGGTTTCTATAATCACATATATCTTCGCAATACTTTCCAAATCAAGCGCAGTCATGTTCCCGTTCATACTATTTCTTTACGATTTTTGTTTTACCAAAAAAAAATTACAAGAAAAGATATTTTACAAAATACCGTTTTTATTTATTAGCTGTATGACATCAATTATAACGGTTACAACATTTAAAGGAATTCCAGCCTTTGAAATTTACAGTGGAAACCATTACCTAAAAATGTTGAGTATGTTCAGAATATTTTCCACGTACATTGAAAAAATTTTTATACCTGTGCATCTTAATAATTTTTACGTTAACTATCTTTCATCATCGTTCTTTGACTACGAAATAATAATATCAATCCTTGTTTTATCCCTTATAACCTTTTTTGCATATAAAAGTTGCAAAAAAGAAATCGCAATTTTTTTTTGTATCATGTGGTTTTTCATAAACCTAATTCCTGTATCCAATATATTTCCAACATGTCAATGGATGGCAGACAGGTATTTGTATTTCCCCTCTTTCGGATTTTCATTGTTTATTGCTATCCTGTTTGAGAAAATCTTACAGTACTGTAAGGCGTTCAAAAACTCAGGTAAATTAAAAATAGTTACTGTTGCTTTTTTAATTATGCTAATGGCTTTTTATTCAACCCTTACTGTACTGAGGAACAGGACATGGAAGGATAGTATAGCCCTATGGGAAGATTGCGTGAAGAAAGATTCCGATGGTGCGCTGGCACATACTTATCTTGCCGGCTCCTACATGAAAAGAGGGTTCAAAGACAAGGCAGTCGTAGAACTCAAAATGGCTCTTCAGATAAATCCTAAACGAGCAGGCGCTTGGGCAAATCTTGCCTATATTGATATAAATAACGGTCAATTAGAAGATGCCTTTAAAAAAATCAGATTGGCATTGTATTTCGAAGCGAACAATTATGAGGCGCATAATGCACTTGGTATGTACTATATGAATAAAGCCAAATATAGCAGGGCTGTAATCGAATTTCAAAGGGCGTTAGAGCTTATGCCTGAATCCACAATAGATTTTCAGCTTATTTATAATAATCTTGGTCTTGCTTATCAGAAAGAGGGTCTAACTCAAGATGCTGCCCTAGCCTTCAATAAGGCTCAAACCTTTCAGAAAATGTAGATTAAATAAACCAAAAACCTATCACCTGATTTTTAATTGAGGTACCCATGAAAAACGAAGATAAACATCTAATAATCATCGGTGGTGTTGCGGCTGGAATGAAAGCGGCTGCAAAGGCAAGGCGCGAGTCGCCTGCCATGAAAATTACTGTTTTAACAGACGAAGAATATATTTCCTATGCAGGTTGTGGCATGCCTTATTTTATCGGTGATATTATCAAAGATTCTAAAAAACTCATTATCCGTGAACCCGCTTACTTTAAGAATATGCATAACATTGACGTTCTTATCCGGCATCAGGTCACCGCAATAGATACCCAGTCTAGACAAATCAAAGTAAATGACCTTGAGAAAGGACAGGAACTCAGATTCAGCTATGACAAGCTTATTATCGCCACAGGGGCACAGCCTATTGTACCGCCACTGCCCGGAATCTCATTAGGTAACGTCTTTACGCTTAGAACTATTGCCAATGCAGTAAAGATAAAAACACTTGTATACAGTGGAAACGTTAAAAATGCGGTAATTGTAGGAGGTGGGCTTATAGGCTTGGAAGTAGCTGAAAATCTTGTATTGAGGGGTATTAAGGTAACGGTTGTAGAACTTCTCGATCAAATCCTGTCGCCGCTGGACAAAGACATGTCATTGCTCGTTCAGAAACACCTGATAGAAAAAGGCGTGGAAGTAATCATATCGGACGGTGTCAAATCCTTTGAGGGAAATGAGAACAATATTGTCACACGAGTGATTACAGGCAAACGACAACTGCCCGCAGATATGGTCATCCTCTCCATTGGCATTAAACCTAACACAAAACTGGCACAAGATGCAGGCATAGAAATTGGTACAACACGCGCTATCAAGGTCAATGAACGTATGGAAACAAATATTCCCGGCATCTATGCCGTTGGTGATTGCGCAGAAACCACTCACTTAGTAACAAGAAAGCCTGCGTGGATTGCCATGGGTTCCACTGCGGCAAAAATGGGGCGTGTAGCCGCTATTAATGCTACCAGCGGTGTTGATGCTTTCAAAGGTATTCTAGGCACCATGATTGTAAAAATCTTTGATTTGAATGTTGGTAAGGTTGGTCTATCTGAACGAGAAGCTGTTAAGGAAGGTTATAAGACCGAATCCACCATTGTCCCAGCATCGGACAAAGCCCATTACTATCCGAACGCAAAGGATATTATCATTAAATTAATTGCGGATATAACCACTAGAAAGCTTTTAGGTGCGGAAATGGTTGGAGAAGGCATGGTAGATAAACGCATTGACATTATTGCAACGGCTCTGACCTTCGGCGCAACAGTTGACCAAATCTCAAAGCTTGATCTTGCTTATGCCCCGCCCTATGCTATGGCAATGGATGCCGTTATTGTAGCCGCAAATGTTCTGAACAACAAAATATTAGGAAAAACTACAGGCATTCTGCCACAAAAAGTGGTAGAAAAATTTGACAGAAAAGAAGATTTCGTACTACTGGATGTAAGATCGGAATTGGAATACAATAGCGGTCATATTAAGGGATGCAAGCATATCCCTTTGGATAAGCTGACATCACGGATTAGTGAGCTTGATAGTTCTAAAGAAATTATTACATACTGCCGTGCAGGTCTGCGCGCCGCTCATGCCTATCGTATTTTAAAAAATGCAGGATTTAAAAATGTAAAGTACATGGACGGCAGTATCCTTGCATGGTTACAGGAACTTGAGAAATAACTTGTGGGGACAGGTTTCAAACATGTCCCCACAGATATTTTCTTCGTGCTTGGTATTTTTTTGGCTGGCTGAATTTCTAATCAAAGTTATTTAGTTTCTACTGAAAGTGTAGCAGTCATAGTAGAACCAGAAACGCTTATATTTGTAATACTAACGCCGCTACTTTTCCCCTTGTAGAGGTTACTATTAGGGGAGGAACTGCTCGTGAATGATGTATTATTTGTCGAACCAGGATAGGGGTCTCCACTATCGCCGTAGTTAATACCCTTTTCCAATTCCCAATCATTATCAGCCTGCACAAGGGCAACACCGTAATGCTTTTTGGAACAATTATTATCCGGATAACACTCTTTTTTATTAACCTTATTTGAAGACATTTTCTTTTTAATAAGGTCTCCGTCAATATGCCATATAAGTAGTCCTGCCCCTGGTAATCCTGCATCAAACCCAGACTTTTGTCTGTTTTCTACTAAAAAATATTCTCCTTCCAGTGACTCACCTTTACGGAGTTTATACACGTCAGCAGCAGTGGAAGCATTCGTTATAGACTCATTCACAAGCGTTCCAGTCACTTGTGTCGGCGTTACCCAGTCAAGAAAATATTTACACCATGCATCCATAAGCGCAGGACGGTCTCCAGTCTCTTGTACATAGTTCCATGACCCACCCGCCATTATGCTCCACTCACCAATACCTTGCGAGCTATAATCTACATCATAAAGATCAGGAAGACCCAGTGCATGCCCGTATTCATGGGCAAAAACCCCAATTGTTTCCTGAGTATTATTATCTAACTTCTCAGGTTCTAATACGTAATCATCAATTTTGACATATTCCCCTTTAGAATTCTTGTCGTTGGTAGTATATTTCCCATAGTGACTGTACCCATAATATTCAGCACCTTCAAGAGACCAACGGTGTGACCATATATCAGTTTCATCACTACTAGCCTCTTCGCCAGTGCCTTGATGGATTATATCTACCACATCCACATAACCGTCGTTATCCATATCATAAGCGGAAAAATCAATATCTTCATCTGCCGCTGCTACTGCTTCATATACAAGGTCTCCGGGCCACTTATCGTACTCTATTTCATCATTTTCCCCATAGTAATCATGTTTTTTCGCTGCTGTGTACCACCCAACTACACCATCAGTACCTGCAGAAACACTAAAATTACCATAGGATGTCGCTTCATAAAATTTCTTCATACTATAAGTGTCTTCTCCAAAAAGAAGGGAGTCAAAATCTTCACTTGTGTAAGTGGTATTCGTATCGCTAAAATTCACGAGGATTACCGGGATATTGGCAGTTCCCTTTGAAGACACATTCCTTTGGGAACTTTTGTTTCTTTTCGTGAGGTCTTCTGTCGGAGAAATCTTAGCTGAGGATTCTTTTGTAGTCACACGCATAACAATCTTAGAAAGCGCCCGACCACCCTGCCTTATATGCAGATAGCAATCGGCTGGCAGATCATCCCATCCGACAACCTTTGAAGAACTAATTAGTCCGCCCTCTGTGTCATTTATTGCATACGTCCAGCTATTCAAACCTTTGTCAAACACAATAGTATAACCATCTTCTGTCTCCCAGCCATGGCAAGATTCATCGCCCCATTGTCGCGCCTTGATTATTGTCCCATCCGGTTGAGTTAGCGGATGTATAATAGGCGCAGCAGGTACGGCATATCCTTTATAAGAAAAGGTAAATCCAACGAAAGTCATTACAATAAGAAAACATAGACAAGCATTAATCCGCTTCTTCAACATGCAACCTCCATTTAATAAAATTTTTATAGATAGTCAATCATTGCAAAGGAAATTACAAAAATTCACATAAGCTACACAAGGATAAAGTAATTTCATTTCAAATCTACTTAATTCCCCACCGAGAGCGTAGCGGTCATATTGGTACCAGAAGCACTTATGTTTGTGATACTGATAAGACTATTGCTTCCATTATATAGTTTGCTATTCGGGGAAGAAGTGCTTGTAAATTTAGTGTTATTTTTTGAGCCCGGATAGGTATCTCCGTTATCTCCCCAGTTATTACCCTTTTCCAAATCCCAATTATTATCAGCCTGTACTAAGGCAACACCATAATGCTTGCTACTACATGAAGAAGGCGGATAGCATTCATTGTCATTTACACTGTTTGTTGAGATATTTTTGAAAACAGTTTTTTGATCTATATGCCAAATAAGGAGCCCTGAACCGGGTAATCCCACATCAAATCCTGTCTTCTGCCTGTTCTCCACCAAAAAGTATTCACTTGAGGATAGGTTTTTATTAACCAGTTTATATACATCAGCAGTAGAAGATGCCTCAGTTATGGTTTCATTCTCCATGGTTCCTGTTACCTGTGTTGGCGTTACCCATTTGAGATAGTATTTACATCCTGCATCCATGTGCGCTGGACGATCTCCATATACACTCACGTAGTTATACGACCCGGATGCCATTATAGTCCAATCACCATTGCCTTCCGAACTATAATCTGTATCATAGAGATCGGGAAGTCCCAGTGCATGCCCGTATTCATGGGCAAAAACTCCAACCGTCTCTTGTTTCCCATCGGAGTGTTTTTCAGCTTCTAAGGTGTAATCATCAACTTTTACATAATTTCCTTTTGAGTTTTTGTCGTTTGTCGTGTATGCACCATAGTGGCTATTTCCAAAGAATTTGGCGCTACTGAGAGTCCAACGATGAGACCATATATCCGTTTCTTTCCCGCCTGCCGCTTCATCTGTACCCTGATGAATTACATTTACTGCATCCACGTAACCGTCGTTATCCATATCATAAGCGGAAAAATCAACATTCGTATCTGCCGCCGCTACCGCTTCATATACAAGGTCTCCAGGCCATTTATCGTTACCACTGGAATCATTTTCTCCATAATAATCATGTTCTTTCGACGCTGTGTACCACCCAACTACACCGCTGGGACCAGCAGAAACACTAAATTTACCATAGGAGACCTCCTCATAATAATCCTTCATACTGTGGTTACCTGTGCCAAAAAGAAGGGAATTAAAGTTTCCGGTTGTGTAAGTAGCAGAGGTGTCTTTAAAATTTATAAGAATAACGGGAATATTAGCTGTTCCACTAGATGGCACAACTTTTTGATGACTTTCGTCACCCAATTTGTTATTTTCCGCTCGAAATAACACCGCAGAAGCTTCTTTTGTAGTCATCCGCCTAACAATCTTTGAACGTGCCTGCCCTGATTTCCTTACGTGAGGAAGGCAATCATCTGGCAGATCATCCCTTCCGACAACTCTTGAAGAACTAATCAGTTCCCCATCTGTGTCATTTATTGCATACGCCCAGCTATTCAAACCTTTATCGAATATAATAGTAAATCCATCTTCTGTTTCCCAGCCATGACAAGATTCGTCGCCCCATTGTCTTGCATTTATGATTATACCGTCTAGTTGTATCAATGGGTGTAAAATTGGAGCCGCTGGTATTGCATATCCTTTCGCAGAAAAAATAAACCCAAAAAATGCCACTACTACACAAAAAGACAAACAAAAAATAATTCTTTTCTTCATCGTATAGCCTCCTTTTTTTATTCTATAATCTCTATCCGCTTTATCCAGAAAAGGCCGCCTCTTTCGTCCCCTCTGTATTCTAACGTTATCTTAACTTTCTTACCAAATAGTTCAACAGGCTGTTTCTCCTTTGAATATAGGGTAACAGATTGCCCTTCCTTCCCCTTTAAAAAATTAGGTCCTTTAACACCCTCTACATTTTCCACAGAAACGACCAGTTTGCAAAGAGTTATTTCCGGCTCTATTTTCAAAAGACTTGACGAGGTCAGGCAGTATTCATCTATACGCCCCTTTATCACAGTCTCGTTGGGCATTACAGGCACAGCCTCTGATAGCGTGTTAAGCACAAAAAAAAGCGTCAAAGCTAAAAATGTCAACTTCATAAATTTATAATTACTGTCTTAGGTTTTTCTGTATATATAACCAGTAATCGAATACTTGTCAATTCAATAGTAAAAAATATAATTCGACAGAAATTGTTGAAAATTTACTGACATCGCTTAGGGAAATTGTGGACAAAACAAACAACAGGTGATATTATAGTATTCAAATTTAATACTTTCCTGTCTTGTAATGTCTATTGAGGTAAGAGCATACTTATCTTGGCTTACTTGAATTTAGAAACAGACAATCTGCATAAGAATTCAAATAAAAAAGGAACTATATAGTGCATAAAATATTTAAAATATTCTTACTGTTATCGTTTGCCTTAACACTTGTCATATCTGTGCATGCCGTGGCAGAGGCTAAAGAAAGAATCCGAGAGGACATTGTTAAGGTTAAGCGGGCACAATTAAGAACACCGAAAGATATGGAATCAGCCGAGGCTGAATTGCTAGAAGCTGGCAAAGCACCAAGTGTGACTAAGATACCATTCAGACCAGTATTAAACAAGCTTGAATACAAGACAGCAAAATATGAGGCATCCACTGATACCGAAACAAAACGTTCAGATGCAAAAATTTTAAATGTTCCAATTACTATACCAACTTTAAAAGATATAAACATTGAAGGCGTTAACCAAATAGAAGCCGGAGGATCTTATCCGCCAGACACACATGGCGCAATCGGGGGCGATTACTTCATCGAAGTAACAAATCAGCATGTGGATATCTATAACAAAAATACTGGTACGCTTGTCAAAGGTGTTTCTCTTGCAAGCTTCTTTGGTTACACCAAAAGAGACTTATTTGATCCGAGATGCGTGTATGACCATGTGCGCAATCGCTGGATAATAACTGCCGATGCTTTCCCTGAATCTTATACAGAACAATACCAGTTCATTGGCATATCTAAAACCTCTGATCCATTAGGTTCATTTTATATTTACAATGTTGACGTTAATATTCAAGACAACAAGGACTTTTGGGATTTTCCACAACTCGGCATAGATAAAAATGCGATTATCATAACGGGAAACGTCTTCCTCGCTGGAATTATCCCAAAGTACGCAAGAATGTTTGTAGCGGAAAAATCCCGACTTTATAGCGGTTTGAGTATAAAGGTTAAATTTTTCAGCGGACTCAAAATGAATATTACCCCACCAATTGTATTGGATGATGGAGAAAAAACGTTTCTGGTATCACCGACATGGAAAGGCAATACAATAACAAAGTACATTTTGATGTATCCAGACAATCTACCCACTTTGACTTCTTCTACAATAACAGTTCCAGAATACAGTATACCGCCTGATGCCAAACAACCGGGTACTACCACCTTGCTTGACACATTAGACTGTCGTTTCGTCAACGCATGCATACAATACGCAGATTCACTCTGGCAGGTACATACAATAAAAAATGGTAATCGCCCAACGCCTAAATTCTACGAATTCAACACTGCTATTGATACGGTCACTCAAAGTGGTTTTTTCTATGCATCCGAAACCTCGCACGACTGGAATGCATCAATTGCTGCGAATACAAATGGAGATGTATTTGTGACATGGTCGTCAACCGATCCTTCTGCAGGCATAAATGCAGAGGTAAGGTTCTCTGGGCGAAGAGTCTCCGATCCGCTCGGTATTATCCCAAGCGGTAATAAATTGTACACAAGTTCTACATACTACAAACCTACAAATGACAGTCCTGAAAGGTGGGGAGACTACTCGGCCGTAACAATAGACACAAACGATTCGCTATCTGCTTGGATCGTCAACGAAAAGATTAACAACTCAAGAATATGGGGAAGCAGCATAGGGCAAATCGGCTATTAACTAACACTGAGAAAAACCATTATTTCCAACTACTAAAAGCCTGCACACTTACAATCAATCACATCCTTACGTTTACTTAATTCCTGCTTAGTACATCTTCTTGATTCAACTTGCCACTCTATAAGTTCACACTCAGGCAGGAGGCATGCCAACACAAAACCTCGCAAACAACAAAGCCGTTTAATATTCTATTGATTATTTTTTTTATGTTGGTAGTATATGGGACATTAAAGGCTTTCTCGGAACTCCGTTGTTCCTGTAATTTGAAGTTTTTAGTAAAAGGAGGATAACCAGTGGTAGACATATTGGCAAGAGATATAATCCTTATTATCTATATTTTTTGGTTAATCATCACTGGAATATTGGTTTTCTTTATGCAAGCAGGTTTCGCTTTCCTGGAAAGCGGGCAGGTTCGCTCTAAAAATGCTACTCATGTCTATATGAAAGTCTGCGCAAATATTGGCATTGGTACACTGGTTTGGTGGTTGTTTGGATATGCTATCTTTTCAGGTAATTGGAACTACTGTCTTATTGGAGTAGTTGACCCGGGAAACATAGACATGCTGAACGTATATGGTCACTGGTTTACCATGTGGGGATTTTGCCTGGTTTCATGTTCTATCGCTTCGGGTTCTATAGCTGAAAGATTTAGTTTTAAGGCATATCTTATATATGTTGCTCTTTACTGTGGTTTCATGTATCCGTTCTTTGGATGGATGGCGTGGTCTGCAGGTCCGCTTTTAAGATGGGGCTATGTGGATTATGCAGGTTCTGTGGTAGTACATTTTCAAGGTGGTTTGACGGCACTCATTGCTGCAATGATTGTTGGTCCACGATTAGAAAAGTACGCACGCACCAATAAAAAAACATGGCTGTTCGAATTTGGACGCGGAGAGTGTTACACCATTCCAGGACACAATGTCTCCCAAATGATGCTCGGCGTGTTTATATTGTGTGTTTGTTTTTATGGTTTCAATGTAGGCTCTGTTCTGGTTGGGACATTGAGCGACCCAACAGTCAATACAACAGCTCGTGAAATGATTAATGTTCTGGTTAACGACCTACCTACAACCACCATCAACGTTACTATGAGCATGGCTGGTGGTATTCTTGGCGCCATGTTCGGCGGATGGTTAGTTAATAAAAAACCAGACCCACTCACTACGGGAAATGGAGCAATAGCGGGTATGGTGTCTGTATGTGCCGGTGTTGGTTTTGCCCACCCCGGCTTTGCGATTGTCGTAGGAGTAATAAGTGGTGGAATCATTCCGCTAGTGGTACAATCATTGGACAAGTTAGGAATAGACGATACGGTAGGGACATGCGGCGTACATTGTACTGCCGGGGCTATTGGGGGAATATCAACAGGAATAATGGGTCTCATACGACCAGCTTATCACGGCGTAAGCTGCAGTATAGGCATACAAGCACTGGGTTTTATTATCTGTATAGGTTATGCCTGCTTGTGTGCAATTATTATTTTTGGAGGCCTTAAGGCTATAGGATTAGGCCGTGTAAGCGAGGAAGATGAAACAATAGGACTTGATTCTGCCGAGCACATGACGCCAACCTATCCAGAGTTCGTCTCTGGCGGTTTTAGCGGTATAAAAGGATATTAAAGTGCACATTTTAAAATCCATGATATTTTTCTGTATAATAGCCCTTGCACAACAAGGGCTATTTTTTTCACCAAAAACCTTTGGAGATTTAAATACTAATATTCCCATTGTTGCGACCTCACAAAAATCATCTTATCAACAAGCCTTACAAAATGTAGAAAGAGGATTAGTTGACGTTGCAATTCCTGAGTTAAAAAAGGCGGTAGAGCTTTACCCAGATGACCTTAAAGCCTATGCATATCTTGTATGGGCATATAGTCAAAAAGGATTAATAGCCAATGCGGTAGAGGAGATTCAAAAGGTTTTACAGATTAATCCCAACCTTCAAGACACGCCCTTTGCTTATCCAATGGCAAAAAGCATTCCTGTTAAAATCCAGGAGTTTACCACAATCTTTGAAGATATGATTGATTATATAGGCGAATTTTCAGGCGCACATGCGGAGTTGGGGTTGTATTATGTACTGCAGGGAAGATTGGGTAATGCCTTAAGTGAATATAAAGAAACATTAAAAATTAACCCTATCTACGGTAAAAAAAATACACCTTTTGTAATTGATCAGGCTATAAATGAATACGAGGAAGCTCTAAAGCTGAAACCCGATTATGTAGAAGCATACATTAAATTGGCATGCGCTCATGCGGAGAAGGGAATGCTTGTGCAATCAATTGCAGACTTAAAAAAGGCAATATCTCTGGAACCTGAGCGGATAGAAACACACGTATATTTAGGTTGTTTTTATACAAAAAAATGGATGCTGGACGAGGCATTAAAAGAATTGAATGAGGCAAAAATACTCAGAAACGGTCTTGTTGAAAAGCAACTTAAGGAGGCAGAACGATATATCCACGAGTGTGCGTTTGACAAAGCAATATCTGTGACAAGGAATATTATTAAAATGCCCTCTAAGGATAAAAAAGCATATCACCTTCTTGCAACAGTATATACTAAAAATGGCGATTTGGATAAGGCAATTAAAATATGTAAAGAAGTTATTTGCTTATATCCCGACGACAGTCATGCTTATCTGCTTCTTGGATGGATATATGCACAATGTGATTCATTTGAAGAAGCTATGAACCTAGCGGAACAGGCAATCAGCCGTGACCCCGGAAATGTTGAAGCCAGAGCACTGCTGGCTTTTATCTATGCGTCTCAAAAAAAGACAAATGATGCAATAGCAATGTGTAATATGGCTGTTAATAAAACATCCGCAAAAGATACTATTTTTACAGATTATAGTTGGGTTAAAGGAAATGTCCCCTCGATCGAACAAAAGATCCAAGAGGTAATGGACGTTATTGAAGTAAAGCCTGACTATGCAGAAGCATATCTGTGTCTGGGATGGTTATATTCAAGAAATGGAGATGTTGAAAAGGCAATTACAGCCTTAAGAAAGGCTATTGAGCTAACACCAAATTCATATAATGTCCATGTGTGCTTAGGAAATTTGTATGTACAAAAAGGAGAAATAAAAAATGCGTTAAACGATTATGACAAGGCATTGAAAATTCAATATAAGAACGTTCAGGACAGGATAACTCAGGGATTATCCTATTTAAAAAATGGAAATATTGAACAAGCTATAGATTATTTCAATGATGTGTTGAAGTTTAATCCTGAGTATAGGGACGTATATTTCTTACTTGCCGATGCCTACGAAAAAAAAGGATTATATAGTGTAGGAACAGTTTTAAGGACGCAAGGCGAAGAACTCAAACAGAAGTGAATAATAAATAAGGCTGGAGGTTAGAGGTTAGATAAACGGTACAGCAACATATCCTGCTATGTGTTTTTTCTCTCTATCCACCCCCCGCCTATAACAATGTCATCATTGTAGAAAACAACTGCCTGCCCAGGTGTAATAGCCCTTTGAGGTTCTTTAAACACAACACGTACTTTACCAGCGCCGCATGGATATACAACGGCAGGCGCTGGAATATGGTTATACCTAATTTTTGCCTGCACTTCTAACGGAGCTTCCAGCTTATCAATGGAAATCCAGTTTATAGCAGACGCCGCTAATTCATTTTCCATGAGTTCGTCATCCGTTCCAATTACAACAGTGTTTTCCTGAGGATTTATATCAACTACATATCTCGGCGTTCCTAAGGCAACGCCGAGTCCTTTACGCTGTCCGATTGTAAAGAAAGGCGCTCCCGGATGCCTTCCTAAAATGTTACCATGCGTATCTTTTAAAAGTCCCGGCGTTATACTATCTCCAAATCTTTCATATAAAATGGAGTGATAGTTATTATCCAGAACGAAACAAATATCCTGGCTTTCTGGTTTGTCCTTAGTTTTTAAGTTCAAGTCTTTAGCAACCCGGCGAACAGTCTCCTTAGTTACAATTCCCAGCGGAAAAAGGGTCTTTGAAAGTTGGTCTTGATTAAGTGAAAATAATACGTAAGATTGATCTTTGCGGGCATCAGCGCCCTTTTTGAGTAAATACCTCTCATCAAACCTTTCTACCTTTGCATAATGTCCTGTGGCAATAAAATCAGCATTAAGCATCCTGGCAAAGTCCAACAGCCTGCCAAACTTTAACTCCTGATTACACATAATACATGGGTTCGGTGTCCTGCCATTGAGGTATTCTGTACAAAAGGCATCAATGATACGATTAAAGGCTTCCTTGAAATTTAAGACATGGAATTGAATCCCTAATTGATCTGCCACACTGCGGGCATCATTTGCATCCTCCAGACTACAACAAACCTTTGCCTTGGTTATCGTGTCAAGCTTATCAATACCCAGCCGCATAAATAAGCCTATGACTTCGTAGCCTTGTTCAACCAGAAAATGTGCGGCAACGCTGCTATCAACTCCACCGCTCATAGCAATAACTACTTTTGTTTTCATTGAATTAATTAGGACACAGCTTCTTGCAGACAAACACAGACAATCGTTTCATTTTATAATTATTTTGAATCTACTAATCTGCGGTCCTCTGCAGCCGAGGTTCTATTAAATTAAAATTTAAGAGGTACGGGTGTAAAAGAGGTTAAGAATATGATAAACATGATGATACCAAGTATCTTGCGTTTGGGGTCGAGAGGGGTATATTCATCCGTTGGTAAGGGATGCCTGAATCCAAAAATGAGGAGCAATACAGCAAAGACCATCCATCCCGGATATAATAAGATGGCAATTACACAAAAAATAAAAATCCCAATGCGGTAAACAATCTTGCTTTTTTCGCCAAGTAATGCATACATAATATGTCCGCCATCAAGTTGTCCTATTGGCAGCAAATTAAGCGCTGTAACAAATAATCCCGCCCAGCCAGCAAAGGCAATTGGATGTAAATAAATGTCCATTCCCTCCGGCAAGTTACCAAACACAAGGTTGGAAATAAATGAAAACAGAATGGGCTCTCCAAGCCCGAGATAATTAGAAGCATCTTCAGGAACAGGACGCACATCTGAAAGGTTTAAGCCAATAATAATGGCTGGGATGGCGAAGAGAAGCCCCATCAGTGGACCAGCAGCGCCGATGTCAAACAAAGCCCTTTTGTTAGGCATAATCCCCTTCATCTTGATCACAGCGCCAAAGGTGCCGAAAGGTGGAAACGGAAGAGGCAAAAAATAAGGCATTGTGGCTT
This sequence comes from Planctomycetota bacterium, assembly GCA_023261445.1. Lineage (GTDB taxonomy): Bacteria > Planctomycetota > Brocadiia > Brocadiales > Brocadiaceae > 2-12-FULL-39-13. The sequence continues at coordinate 17,450 of JAHFOX010000004.1, read as the reverse complement.
CAACGTGATACTTGCGGCACATAAAAAAATGTCCCAATTCATGTGAAAGCAGGATCGTCATAAGGGTAATTGAATACCATATCCCATTAACATAATATGTGGTCGAAAAAGTTGCGATAAATAGCAAGACATTAATACGTGACTTACTAAAGAAGTTCGATGAATTTAGTTCTTCTAATGCCATTTAATTCTTGATGAAACGCATTGTTAATAGTTAAGATAAATATTTAGTGCTTTTTGCAAGCTAATGTTTCAAAATAGATTTATCGAAAATTTTATCAGAAAGGGGTGACAAATTCAATTGTATTTGAGTCCGGAAGGTGTTCTTTAATAAAGTTTAATAAATGACATATTCTCAAGTATTAACATCCTTATTGATCCACAAATTCAGATTCGAAACCCCACAAAACAACAAAGCTTCATCCTGTTTTTGGCACAGGATGAAGCTTTATATGAAATTTCGTAACTGAAAACCGCTTATATATTAGTTTAAAAACTTGTAAAAATATACTTTTACAAGCTAATCTATCTAAAAAATAATTGTTTTTTTATTCCTTTATTTTCTTAATTCGATTTTGCTGATAAGCGTCCTGGAGTGCAATGTACGGATCAACGGCTGATTTCGTTACGCTCTCATAGGTATCCCCGCCATCTACAGAAATATCATTGAAAGTGTTGTAACCACTGGTCCCTCCAGCTATTAGCGGGTTGATAATAAACGATAGTATTGACAGAGGATCCATTGCTAAATCTCCAATATATCCAATTGTGTCACGAACATTAGACGATCCTAAGAAAGGCCATTCGATATAAAAGCCGGGACCCATATTGGCTTTGGCTAGAGTCTGTCCGAAGTCTTCATTCTGTTTATCCAGATGAAGTAATGATTTTGCAGGATCGAAAAGCCCACCTAACCCAAGAGTGCTATTAATAACAAAACGGGCCAGCTCTGTAGCAGCGCCGTTTATTTTGCCCTGAAAGAGACAATTCAAAAAGCGGCCTGGCATTCTGATGTTCGAGAAGAAGTTCCTGACACTTAACCGCGCCTTTTCAGGAACCACTTTATTGTACCCTTTATAAACTGGTCTAATCACGTAATAGTATGCCTTGTCATTGAAGACAAAGACGCCTCGATTATAAGGCTGGAACGGGTCTCTAACGGAAGGGGCTTCTATCTTCAGATTGTTATCTCCCAATTCTACGTCTTCATTTACTGCATATACGGTTGAGGTACTTTTGCTTTCGCCTTCTGCATTAACGGCATTAACAGCCTGTTCCACAGGAGCAGGAGTATTTGACTCTACATTAGTATCTTTAGTACCTTCCGGTTCTTTAGATTCACTAACTGCAGGAGTCTCAGCTATACCCTTGTTTTTATTTGCCGTTTCGATAGGCTGTTCCACAGGAGCGGGAGTTTTTAATTCTACATGTGTGCCTTTTAATTCCTTATCTTCACTAACTGCGTACGGAGCAGTACCTTTGCTATCGCCTGCCGTTTCATCAGACTGATTTACCGTAGGCGTTGGGTCATCAGCCAATACAAAACACATGCACATACACACTACCAAAACAAAAAAGACCGACGAAAAAATAGATTTTCTCATTTTTAACTCCTGTTAACCTGTTAAATAGTTAGTGTAATTATTGTGATATTTTTTTACTTGGCAGCGGTTGCAGTCTCGCCTTCGGTTTTCTTCTCTTTCATTCTTTTAACGAGAGTTTCGTATGGAGACTTAAGCAAGATGTTATAAAATTGGCTGCGGTAATTATTGATCATACTCACCCCTTCAATAACAACATCGTATATCTTCCACTCCCCGCCATTATTAAGCATACTATAATCAACGGCTATTTCTGTGCCGTTTTTTGTGACAAACTTTGTTTGCACAACGGCGTATTCACTATCTTGCTTTTCCCTTAGAAGAACGATTTTTTCGCCGTTATAAGTATCGGTTTTCCCGATATAGGCGTCTTTGAGAATATTGGTAAATAACTCCACAAATTCTTTCTTTTCCTCTGATGAACGTTTTTTCCAGTGCTGACCAAGCGCCCTTTTGGACATCTCTTCAAAGTTGAAAACGAATGAAATCTCTTTCCATAGCGCCTGCCTGCGTTCCTGCGTCTTTTCCACTCCGCCCAGCGATGGATTCTTAAGAACAATAAACCCTTTGTCAACTGTTTCCATAAGCAGTTTTCCCGGTTCTATTGCCAAAGAAAAGGCAGACGTAAATAACAAAACACACATACCAACACCTATTCCCAGCATCATTTTTCTACATTTCATTTCTCTATTCCTTTACCTTCCCAAATACAAAATTTCCTATTAACTTTTCCAAATCAATTGGCGGCTCTGTCTCGCGTAATGTGCCACCGGGCTGTACCACATTATCTGACCCTCCGGGCATAATCTCCACATACTTTTCTCCCATAAGTCCCTTGGTACGAATGGATGCAATGGCGTCTTCCTGCAGTTCTATACCGTTTCGAATCAGTAAAGTAACAACTGCCTCATAATTATCAAGTTTAATATCCTTAACCTTGCCTACTTCAACTCCTGATATTTCAACTACAGTATCCTTTTTAAGTCCCTTAACAGTGCTAAAGACTGCCTTTACCGGATAACAATGGTCACCTATCAGATTAATCTTGCCCAGTTTTACAGATATATAACCTAGACAGAGTATACCAAAAAAAACAAAAATACCAACAGCAATTTCAACATCAAATTTCTTCATAATTTTAGCCGCCTTTTATTGAAATACATTTATTGTATGGAAATAGGACCTTCCAGTTCTCCGTGAATAAACTGGTGAACCACAGGATCTTTCGACGCCTGTATTTCTTCCGGAGTCCCTATTGCAAGTATCTTCCCATTAAACAACATGGCAACACGGTCTACCAGAGAAAAAATCTCCGGAATTTCATGCGTAACTATAATTGCGGTATAATTGAGACTCTTCTGACAATCTCTTATTAATTTGTGTATCGCTTTACCTATCAACGGATCAAGACCGGTTGTAGGTTCATCAAAAAGAACTATCTCGGGACTCATAACAAGACATCGCGCAAGTGCGACCCGCTTTTTCATACCGCCGCTTATCTCAGCAGGGTATTTATTTTCGGCTCCCGAGAGACCCACTCTGGACAGTTCCCTGAATACCGTATCCTGAATTTGTGAGGCTTTCATTTTGGTCTTTTCTCTGAGAGGAAATGCAACATTTTCAAATACAGTAAGAGAATCGAAAAGGGCGCCGCCCTGAAATACTATGCCGCACCGTTCTTTTAATCGTTTAAGCGCCTTTCCTCTCAACTTGCTAATATCATGATTATCTATCAATATTCTGCCGCGATCTGGTTTTATCAGACCGATGATGTGTTTTAGCAACACGGATTTTCCCTTGCCGCTGCCTCCAATCAAAGCAAGGGTTTGTCCTTCTTCCACCTTTAAGTTAATGCCCCGAAGCACCTCGTAGCCATTAAAATCTTTGTATAAATCAACAACCTCAATCATGCGTACCCTTAAATTAAGACACCAGCAGTGACGTCATAAAATAATCCCATACAAGGATAATAACCGATGAAAGCACCACAGCCTGAGTGGTTGACTTGCTTACGCCCTCTGCGCCGTATCCTGTATAATACCCCTTATAACAACTAACCCATGTTATCAGAACACCGAAACTCAGCGATTTGTATATCCCTTCCAGTATATCTCGCGCCTCAACAAAATCTTGTATACCGCCAAAATATGTTCCACTGGACACGCTCGTAAGCCCTACACCCACAAGATACCCACCAAAAACGCCAACCGTAACAAATATAGCATTCAAAAGCGGAAGCGATATAACACCTGCCAACAGACTAGGCACTATTAAATATTTGTAAGGATTCAATGCCATAGCATCGAGGGCATCAATTTGCTCGGATATTCTCATAATACCAATTTCTGCCGTTAATGCAGAACCTGCGCACCCTGTAACCATTAATGCAGAAATAACCGGGCCTAATTCCCGAATCAGTGACAAAGCCACTACAGGTCCCAGGCTTGCTTCAGCTCCAAACTTGGCTAAAACGTAATAAATCTGCAAAGCCAGAACCATCCCTGTAAACGAACCTGTCAGAATAATAACTGAAGTCGTCTTTACACCAATAAAATTTATCCGTCTAATAACCCTTTGTATTAAGTATGGCGGGAACAACATCCAGAAAAATGCCTCAACCAGAAAGCACGCCATCCTTCCCAGTTCTCTTATGAATTTGTTGACGACACTTCCAATAAATTTAAATGGAATAAAGACCCATTTCATTAGGAAACACTTTCTGTTAAATATTTTGGCGTATAATATTGTTATTACAAAATAACTGGTTTTATATTTTATATTCTGTAACGTCGTAATATCAACTAAAAAAGTATTTATTATGAAATGACAAAGAAAACAGAATCGAATGCTACGCAACAAAAATTGAAAGGGAAATGGGGCTAAGCCATACGTCATTACCTTATTAAAATAAAATTGCTTTTACAATACTATTAGTGTTAAATTTTTATTTATAAAACATAGCTATTTGAGAAGTAACGTTGTTTTTACAGGTAATGAAATGAGTAAAATATTCTATTATTTAACAAGGAACAGGCAGGACTTTTTTGGAGGACTCTCACTCAGGGGCATTATTTTTACTATTTTGATAGCCCTGGGCTTCGGCTTATCCATTCCTTTTGCCGGAGTCTTTCAATGGGAATTTGGTGAAGTCATAGACATACATAATATCCTGCCTGATTATGCACCCTATTACATATTTGGAATAATAGGGCTTGCGATCATGGTAGCTTGTTTCGTGAAACCTGTTTTAGGTATATTCTTTTTCACAATGTTTCTTCCTTACAGGAGTGAAGACTATACAATCATTGATATTAGCGGAGCCGAAATACGGATAGCCGACTTCTTTATTTTACCCGCCATTACAGGATGGGCGCTCAACAGGATATTTGTTGAAAGGAAAGGGCTTAAATTTGAATCTACCGGAGCAGAAACATCTTTTCTATTCTTTTTCTGGTGGTGCGTACTTTCCATGGCATGGACTTACTCAAAGTCAGGAACGGTGTCAAAGCTAGTTCAACTAGTATACAGCGTTATTATAGTTTTGATAATTATAGATACTGTGAAGACAAAAAAGAGCCTCAACTTTGTTTTTATTGGCTGGCTAATCGGCGGCATTCTTTTAAGCGCTACTGGTATTATGGAAAAATTCTCAGAAGAAGGAAGGGCTGAATCTGTTGATACCTCAGCCCTGGAAACAGGTGAGTACTTGAATTACCCAGTATTAATTGCTTTCGGTCTTTTTTTTACACTAAAAAACAAATGGTTAAAAACAATCGTATTGGGTTCGATACTTGTATTTATAGTAGGATCGTTAGTATCTGGTTCAAGGGGACCGCTTTTGGGAATGGCGGCGGGCATTTTCTTTTTCTGGATATTTTCAAAAGAGATGCGACGGCTAAGTTATTGGTCAATTGTTATAGTGACACTCCTAACCATTTGTACTTTTATAATGTTCTTCGTAATGAATTTATCGCAACGGGATATCGTTGACAACTTTACTGCACCTTTCGAGAGGTTTATTGATCTCTTTGAAACCCAATATAAACCAGACGTTGGAGAAACCTACAGGATTGCTATATGGCAAGGAATTTGGGAGATATTTAAAAGAAATCCCATTTTCGGGATAGGTGTTGGAGCCTTACCAGATGTTTTGCCTGATTATGTTGGGAGTGTTTGTCAAGACCCGACCCTTGCGCATGACATATATTTAGAGGTCTTAATCGCTGTTGGTCCATTTGGGTTTATGCTTTTTTTGTGGTTTATAGCCAACATTATAAAAATAATAAGACCTCTTTTAAAAACAAAAGATTCCACTCTCAGAATTATATCTATAGGATTAACAGGTGCATTGATAGCGCAGGCGGTTGGAGGTCTGACCTTTGGCCTTTTCTTTGAAAACAGGGTATTATCAACTACCATAGGAATGCTCCTTGCGGTTTCAGTAATCACACGAAATACAGAGAAAGCTCTTTATGAATTACCACAAAGAACCGCCGAAAAAGATAAAACTACTTGCTATTGATCACCATACAGAACTTGGAGGTAGCGAGATAAATCTTATCAATATCTTTAAACATATTGATCCCAAAGACATTGAACTACAAGTGGCTTGCCCGCCGTGGGGGCCCTTCTTTGGGAAACTAAAAACCGAAGGATTTACTGTAATACCAATAAATTTGCGGTCGTCATTCCTTGACACGAATATGATCAGAAGTGCTTCGGTATTCCAAATCCTTAAATATGTTTTAAAAAGTTTTTTAGAAATAGTCAGATTCCTCTTTAATTTTATAAAAATACTAAGGAGCTTGAAACCCGACGTTATTTACCTTAACACCCTTAAAGCGGGGATACTATGCAGTGTGCCGTGTAAATTATTTGGAATACACGCTGTCCAGCATGTTCAGGATTTGTTAATAAAAGAAGATTTTAATCCTGTTACATTATTTATAATCAAACTGTTATTCAATATACCTGTAAGAATAATCGCCATATCAAATGCCGTTAAGGAAACACTTATCTCTATTGGAGTTAATTCAGAAAAGATTATCATGATATACAACGGTACTGACATAAATTCATTCACCACAACATCTCACATAAGTATATTCAGAGAAAATTACATGAAAATGAGTAGTCTTCCGTCAGTTGGTGTAATAGGCAGACTCATGAGATGGAAGGGACAGTACCTATTTATAAAGGCAGCGGCAAAAGTAACGAACAGGGCTAATTTTTATATAATAGGAGGACTATTCTGGGAAGACCCTGTATATGGCGAGGAGTTAAAGGAATTATCGGAACAGCTTGGTTTGAAAGAACATGTCCATTTTATAGGTCATGTAGATAATATAAGGGATGTAATGCATGCATTAGATATCGTTGTGAGTGCATCTACAAAGCCCGAACCTTTTGGACTCACTATTATCGAAGCTATGGCTTCCTCCAAACCTGTAATAGCACCTCGTTTTGGCGCTGCACCTGAAATAATAATCCATGGTGAAACAGGCTTGCTTTACACGCCAAGCAATGCAGACAATCTGGCGCTGAGTATAGACTATCTCCTGAAGAACCCGCAAGAAGCCATTGAGATGGGCAAAAGAGGGAGAGAAAGGGCGTTGAAAATGTTTAATATTGAAACAACGTTTAACAGCATAAAAAAGGAAATACTATCTGTCTTTGCCTGAATTATATGACTGTGTGCATGGTTCTAATTAAATTTAAAAACCCTGTGATTATCACAAATTAATTTATTTGGAGTAAAATCTTAGATGAATGTTCTGTTACTAAATCCACCATATTTCAAGAAATTTTCAAGGGCACAGAGGAGTCCTGCCGTTACAAAAAGTGGTACTCTCTATTACCCAATATGGTTAGCGTATGCAGCTGGCGTACTTGAAGATGCTGGCTTTAACATAAAACTTATAGATGCCCCCGCTGAAGGACTCTCGTTAAAAGAGGTATTAGACATATCTACACATTTTAATCCGCAACTAGTTGTTATTGATACCAGTACCCCAAGCATATTTAATGATTTGCATGTCGCAGAGAACATCAAAAAGGCACTGCCAGACTCATTTATAACACTCGTAGGAACGCATGTGTCAGCGCTTCCAGACGAGACATTTAAGTTTAGTAGTCATTTTGATGCAATAGCCCGACATGAATATGACTATACATTACTCGAGTTATCTAGCGCAATTGGCAAAAAATCTTCTATTGAATCAATCGCTGGCTTAAGTTATCGGAAAGAGAAAGGAGTAACTCACAATCCAAGCAGACCGTTTATAAAGGAAATAGACAAACTTCCCTTTATTAGTAAGGTAATCAAGAAACATCTTAATACCATGCACTATTTTAATCCCAATTCCTTTTACCCTATGATAACATTAATTACTGGCCGCGGATGCCCTAACAAATGTTCGTTCTGCGTAATTCCACAGACCCTTCAGGGGCGAGGGTACAGGCAAAGAAGTCCTGAAAGTGTGGTCGAAGAATTTGAATACATAAAGGAGAATTTTCCTGAAGTAAAGGGCATCTTTATAGAGGACGACACATTTACCGTAAACAAGAAGAGGTGCCGGGATATCTCGGAGCTTATCATGAAAAGAGGTATTAAAATACGGTGGACGGCAAACGCAAGGGCAGATGTTGATTATGAAACGTTGCGATTGATGAGAAATGCCGGCTGCCGATCGTTGTGCGTTGGTTTTGAGAGTGGCGACCAGTGTATACTAAACGACATGAACAAAGGCATGAAACTGGAAATGATGTATAAGTTCATGGAAGATGCAAAAAAAGCAAAAGTTCTAGTGCATGGTTGCTTCATGGTAGGAAATCCAGGAGAAACCAAAGAATCCCTATTAAAAACTTTGGATCTTGCAATGCATCTTAACCCTGACACCGCCCAATTTTATCCTATAATGGTATATCCGGGAACAGAAGCCTATGAATGGGCTAAAGAAAAAAAGTTTCTGAAAACCGAGGATTATTCAAAGTGGTTAACTGAAGAAGGGCTACACAATTCAGTCGTTGGCACAGAAGAACTCTCCCCTGATGAACTTGTGAAATTTTGCGACTTTGCAAGAAAAAAGTTCTATTTGCGTCCCAGCTATGTATTCTCCAAGTTATATCAAATAGTAAGAACTCCTGATGAAATTGTAAGGAAATTCAAGGCATTCAGGACATTTATCAAATACCTGATAAAAGGAAGTTCTCCTGGCAATGAGGCTAAGAAATGTTAGTGTCAGTAATCATCCCTGCATATAATGAGGAGGACACCATAGAATCGTGTTTAAACTCTTTGCTAAACCAGACAATACAAAAGGAATCTTATGAGGTGATAGTGGTTGACGATGGTTCAACCGATTCAACTCCAGAATTAACAAAAAGATATCCCGTTAAGCTTTTTGGGCAAGAAAATTCGGGTCCTGCAACCGCCAGAAATCTTGGGGCTAAAAACTCATCAGGAGAAATAATAATCTTCACAGACGCTGATTGTATAGCAGAGCCCAACTGGATAGAAGAAATGATCTCGCCTTTTAAGGACAAGGAAATTATAGCAGTAAAAGGAGCGTACAAAAGGGGGAAAGGCAATCTAATCATACGCTTTGTGCAGACGGAGTTTGAGGAACGATACGAGGTGCTTTCAAAATTAAATTCTGTAGATATGATTGATACATATTCCGCCGCCTTTCGGCGAAATATTTTTATCGAGTATGGAGGATTTAATACGAATTTCCCGAAGGCTAATAATGAGGATACGGAACTCTCATACAGATTGTCCAAAACAAAATATCGAATGATTTTCAATCCCAATGCAAAGGTATACCATAGCGGACACCCTAACAGCATCTTAAAATATTTTAGACTTAAGTTCTGGAGGGGTTTCTGGAGAGTAATTGTATACAAAAAATTCCCAGAAAAGATTGTGACTGATACTTATACTCCAAAAATGCTGAAATTTCAGGTATTACTTTCACTCTTATTGTTAGTCACACTAATTTTAAGCCTATTTCATTTCTTGTTTTTTTATGCATTCTTAACATTTATATTTTTATTCTTAATCTCAGCTATTCCTTTTTTAAACTTCTCAATTAGGAGAGATATTGGCGTTGCCTTGCTTGCGCCATTTTTCCTTATGCTTAGAGCAACAGCCATAGGGCTTGGGAGTGTTTATGGTTTTATATCGAATCCTTTTACATCCACTGGCACAGAAAGTACTAAAAAACAATAACGCTATAAGAGGCCAATAAAATGAAGAAACAATATATTATTTTTACAGTTTTGTGCAACTTCTTTCTATTATTAACAATCCCTATGATTATCTCTGCCGAAGATAAAATACATTTTGGCAGTCATATAATTAAACAAAATCCAGGAGAGTTTGAGAAGGAATTGAAAATCATGGAAGATTTAGGCATGGATATTGTGCGGGTGTCGCTTTTCTGGCAGGTTGCAGAGCCTAAAAAAGGTGGTTACCAGTGGGATGGTTACGATGAAATGGTTAGACTTGCAAGAAAACATAATATAGAGATACTCTTTACAATTAAGGCAATATCGTCATGGGGGAGCAGTGAAGTATCAGAACTTGGAAGAAAAGGTTATCATTTTAGCTCTCTACCCAGAAAAATTGGCGACTACGAGGATTTCATTACCAATCTCGTTACCCATTACAAAGGAAAGATAAACTACATACAGATTGAAAACGAACCCAATGCCAAAGCCTTTTGGCATGGAAGCATCAATGATTATATAACACTTCTTCAGGCAGCATACAAGACAGTAAAGAAGGCAAACCCTGATATAAAGGTGCTTTCGGCTGGGCTTGCCTGCGGGGCATCCAGACCAAAAGCAATTCCTTATGGAATAGATGAGTATATGAACATGGCTAGGCAAATTATAAAAAGCCATTCATTCGATATATTTGACATTCATAATTATTTTCCTATAGATACCAGCGACACTCCGTACCCCATTACTTTTACTGATTTAATTGATAGAATCAATAAAGTATTGGAAGAAGAAAATACTAATGTCCCTGTATGGCTTAGTGAGGTTGGTGTTCCCGGTGTGACTTTCAAATTCCCTAAAGGAATCAAGCCATATTTATCTAATGAAGAGAAACAGTCAAAAGACCTTATAAGTCTGGCAAAAATATCAAGAGAAAAAGGTGTTAAGGCAATATTCTGGTTAAAAATATTTGACAGCACAGAAGGTCTTTTTAGTGATATGGGATTACTTTATGGGAATGGCAACAAAAAAAAGGCATACAATACACTCAAGCAGATTATTTCAAAAGCGAAACAATAGAATTGTGATACTATTTTTTTCTGCTTTCTGAATTATGGTATTTCATTATTGAATATGCAAATCGTTAGTATACTTACAATCTAAAGATACCCAAGATTTCTAAGCCTTTCCTCTACCTTTTTAGACTCTGATTCCGAGTATCCATCTTCAGAAATCTTTTTTCTGCCTGAAACTACGCCTTCTGTCACAACTTCACCTTTCTTATTACACTCACTTTCAAATATATCATTCAACATTTTACCATCCATATCTTCTGGTATTGGCAGTCCAATAATAGAAAGTATCGTAGGAGCCATGTCTATTATCTCTGCTCCAGAAATCTCAACACCTTTTCTTATTCCAGCACCGCTGGCAATAAATATACCGTCCATTTTGTGAAAGCCGTTCATCTCAAGATTGGTCATCGGCATTTTTTGAGTATCCATAAATATTTCCTTCTCTTCCTCACCAAACCTTTGCCTGCTGTGATATGCGTAATCAACCCACCTGACTATGAGGTCGGGCGCTCTGTCAGTGAAATCTCCCCAATACAGTTCTTCCTTTTTATAGACCTTTTCTACAACCTTCTGACCTTTATTGTCTGTAAGTTTTAAGAGTTCCGCGCAGATGTAGTCCTCCAATGCATGCAATTCCGAAGGTTCTACAATGCCGTTAGCTTCTCTGCTTTTCAAATTTATCCAAATATTGCCATAAGCTCCGTATGCAAACGCCTTGGTGTTTTCCCAGTCTATAGAAGAGCTAAGGAACTTAGATTCGAGCATATCTCTTGCCTCCGGAATCATAGATTTCAGCAAACCCTTTACCCTTACAGGAAGTCTTCTCTTAAGGAATATAAAACTTTTTTTCGCAATCTTTACAGCGAAAGGTCTTTTATCCTTCTCAAATCTAAGAAGACCTTTCTGTTCAAGCCACCTGTTAAGATTCACCACGCCTTTAAGGGGTCCTGCCCCGTGGTCTGATACAATCAAAAGATTGGTATCTTCGGGCAATTCGTTTATTAGATATCCAACCTTCTCATCTATCTTTTCATAGACATCCCTGATTACATTGCCATATTTCTTTGCAAGTTCAGGGATATGTCCAGGGTGATTTTTATCCATGTATTTCCAGAACGCATGCTGCACATAATCAGTGGCGCTGAACAACACCATAAAAAAATCCCATTCTTTTGCCTTCATCAGATAGTTCGCTGTAGCAGCCCTGTTCTCAATCATATTGAAAATATCTTTAATGTAATCATCCAGCCCCAAGTTAAAATTTACAGTAAGAACATATTTACCTATATGTTTTTTTATCTCATTATGAAGTTCTGCAGGGTGAGTAAATTCACAGTCTGTGCCCGGAGCATCCATCCATGAAATGAGGAATCCGTTAACCTTTTCCGGCGGATAATTCAACGGAACATTTATCACCCCTACTTTTTTGCCTTTAGAGCTTAATATATTCCACAGACTTTCAGCGCCTCTCATCCTTGAATCAATCAGTTTGACGTTGTAGCTGCCGGGAACTTTTATAATAAAGTCAAATACACCATGTTTACCGGGATTCTTGCCTGTCATAAAGGATGTCCATGCCGGAGCCGTCAACGGATGGATAGTTGATTTTAAAAGCCCATGCACTCCATTACGCATAATATTTGCAATGTTTGGGAGTCTTCCTTCGTTAATCCAGGGTTTTATCAAATCAAAGGTCGCCCCATCTATTCCAATGACAAATACTTTTTTGTTATGAGATTTTTCAACGTTCATTTTAATCTTTTATACTTTCCTGTCATTCAATATATCCAAGTCGTTTTAATCTCTCTTTGATCACAGATTCTTCTTCAGGAGAGAAGACATTTTGACCATGCTGTCCTGAAACATCTTTGACACTCTTTGTTTTGTGCTTTATAAGGTTCTTTTGCAGGAAATCTTCCTTGTATGCCTCAGTTAGCACCCTGCCATCCATATCTGAGGGAACAGGCAATCCCAGCATGTGTATGATTGTCGGTGCAAGGTCTATTATTTTTGCACTGTGAATTTCTTTCTTGTCAAAGATATCGCCGTATAAAATAAACATTCCATTAATCCTATGCGTTCCTGTCTGTTCAAGGGCCATCAGTTCCCCTATTTCACCATATTTAAGATTGTCATCAAAAATATCATTACCAGAAGAGGCCGAGTCTCCGCCATAAGATCGTCTTGTTATATATGTATCGTTTTTCCATAATACTATAAGATCCGCAGCCTTACGGGCACACTCACCGCTGAAAATATCTTCCCTTTTATAAATTTTAGCAACCACCTTTTCTCCTGTAGAAGGGTCTTTAAGTTCATAAAGCTTCCTTATCACTTCCGCCCTTAATTCCTCATACTCCCGACCCGACTTAACAACACCCATCGGAAATCGTCCCTCCTCATTGATAAAGATATGCGTTGCCTCTATACCCAGAGAAAACACTCTGGTCTTTTGCCAATCAATGTTTGACAGGATAAGATTCGACTCAATCTTTGTTCTGAATTCGGGAAAGTAGCTTTTCAAGGCGTCTTTTAAAAATCTGGGGAAATACTTCCTCGTCTGCACATAAACCTTTTTGAAAACCTCCTTGCCAATATTTCGTTTTTGAAGCTGGTATCTTAAATAACCCTCTCTGGACAACCATCTGTCAAGATGTATTATCTTGTGGTATCCGCCGGCTCCATGATCTGACATAACAAATACTAAGGTGTCTTTAGGAACTATTGACATGAACTCCCCTATTTCTCCGTCAACTGCCTCATATACTTTAAGAATGTAATCACCATATTTTTCTGCTTCTTCCTTTCTATAGCCCGGATGCTTTGGGTCAATGTATTTCCAGAAAAAATGCTGAATTCTGTCTGTAGAACCAAAAACAAAGAAAAAAAAGTCCCATGTATGATTTCTGAGGAGATACTTTGCAGCGCGGCACTGGCTTTCTATAGTCTCAAATACATTTTTAAGATAAACCTCTGGACCGAATCGTGTGTAATAGTCACCGTGCAGATTGTACTCCCCTGTGGCATCTTTAAGTTCTTTATAAAGAGTGGCGGGGTATGTGAATTGGCTCTGAACGCCTGGCGCCTCCATCCCGGAAATCAAGAATCCCTTAACTTCTTCAGGAGGATAGGTCATAGGGACATTGATTACTCCCACCCATTTATCGTTTTCACTTAGAATTTTCCATAAGCTCTTTGCCTTTCTTGTGGCAGCGTTACAGAAAAATATTTCATAACTATTATCTTTATGCTGCACAAAGTCATAGATGCCATGTTTCCCAGGGTTTTTGCCTGTCATAAAGGATGTCCATGCCGTTGGACTCATGTATGGAATGCTTGATTCCAGCGTCCCCTTAGCGCCGTTAGAGTATAGCTTGTATAAATTTGGAAGTTTTCCTTTCTTAAACCAGGGAATTAACAGGTCATAAGTAGCGCCATCGAGCCCTATACCAAATACCTTCCTTTGCATCTTATTTAATTCCTTTTCTATCGCTCAAAACTTTCTTGTAAAGGTTTACTAATTTTTCTGCAGAAGCCTTCCATGAAAAGTAATCAGAGGCTCTTTTTGCAACTTCTCTCGAAAGCCTTTGTATAAGCGGTCTATCATTTATAAGTTTTTCAATCTGATCCTCAAGCCCTTTTTGGTATCCGGGTTCGAATAGTAAACCATATTTACCACTATCTGTCATTATCTTGAAACAAGGCAGTGTAGTTAGAATTGGAACTACCCCGCATGCCATTGCCTCCATTGGAGAAATTGCAAATGGTTCAACATGACTTGCAAGGACATATATATCTGCTGAATTTAGGTAAGAAGGTATCTCATCTTTTGGCACAAAACCTTTTATAGTAACTTTTCCTTGAATAGATTTATCTTCTTCAACAGCGCGCTTAAGAGGTTCTTCCATCTCGCCGCTTCCTATATAACAAAGCCTCGCCTCCGGATATTTCTTTACTATATTTGAAAAGGCTCTCAGTAATATCATGGGGTCCTTAACCTTTCTCAGGAATGCAACCCATATTATAAGCGGATTCCCCTGTAGCCCTGTTTTTTTGCGCACAATACTTTTATCTATTGGAAAAAATTCCTCGGCAAAGCCACAAGGAATAATATGGATTTTTTCCGGGTTGAGATTATAACGCTGAATATACATTTCACTGCTTTCTCTAGTCAAAAAAATGGCGGCATCTGAATTTCTTAATGCATAACCCTGTGCCCATCTGTCCCAGAAATGACGCGGAAATCTGCCTCCATGATACTGGGCAACTATAGGTATTCCACTGCGCCTTGCTTTGCGCACATAAATGGCATAATTTATACAATATGAAACAGTTTGGAAGTGAATAATATCAGGTTTGCTTTCAAAGACATCCTTCAACATTTTCATACAAGGTTCTTTACCAGCGATTAATTTCTTATGCGTAATTAATGGTTTATATGCATGCCATTTAACGCCTTTGTACTCCAGATGACCTGAGATTTTTTTATGCATTAAAAAGATAGAAACATCGTGTCCAAGAGTGGCAACATAATTTGCTGTATCACCCAGCCAGTCACGGTTTTCTTTTACAGCCCTCTCCATATCCGTAATGTCACCATGCCTGAGTGGAGTGCTTCCGTATACATACGCAATCTTCATATTAGTCAATATAACCAAGATTTCTGAGTTGTTTGGTTATTGCCGCTTCTTCCTCTTTGGTATATACTCTCATGTCATGCAAATCAGTGGCTTTCTTAGTCACTTCTTTATCAGAGATATATTTTACTTCGGATGGCGTATTCAAAATATCCTTCAAAAATCTACCGTTCATATCTTCTGGTATTGGAATCCCTAAAATGCCAAGAATTGTTACAGGCAAGTCACCAATCTCTGCGCCAACGATTTTTTCTCCCTTCTTTATTGAGTCTCCCTGCATTATTAGTATTCCTTCCGGAGTGTGCGTGCCGGATACCCTAGTCCTCATGGTATCAACAAAAACTTCCTGTCCTTTAAGTGAGCCTGAATGCTGAAGCTTTACAAAGTCTCCCACGAACTGATAGCCAGGCGCAGGCTGAATGACTATATCCGGTGCACTGTTTATTGAACTTCCAAAGTAAATGTCTTTCTTCTTATAAATACCACGAATAGGGCTTTCCCCAGTTTTGGGATCAACTAAGCCCTTGAGTTCATTTATTATTTTATCACATACAGCATTATAATCTTCTGCGCTTACAATCCCTAAAGGTCTTTCACCTAAAGTGTTAATATAAATACTACCGTAAAATCCTTCAGCAACGGCTTTAGTTGCACCCCAATTTATCCCGGATAGTATCAGGAAACTTGAAAGTTTACTTTTCATCTCAGGAAATACGCTTTTAAGTTTCTTTTTAAACTTCTGTGGAAAAAGCTTTTTGGCTGTTCTATAGATGCCAATTTTAAAATTATGATTAATGCTGGTTGCTTGAGTCGCAAGGTATCCCCTTTCCGCCAGCCAGTTATTCAGCACAACTACTCTCTCAATGGGTCCTGCGCCGTGGTCCGACATGATTATAACGTTAGTGTCAGGACCACTCGCTTTTATAATTTCACCAATATAACTATCAATTTTTTCGTATACCTGTGGGATTACTTTTGACAAAGGATCTTTGCCATTTTTATAAAATTTCCAGTAATGATGCTGAGCCCTGTCGGTAGAAGTGAAGACAACGGTAAATATGTCCCATTCTTCCTTTTTAATGAGGTAAAGGGCTGTTCTGGCATGTATGTCAATCTGCTCAAAAACATGCTTCTTGAAAATATCGAGAAGCTTATGTTCTTCCATTGATTCATATCCTTGAATGTCAGATACATGAGTATCTACCCTATATTTACCAACGTGCCTTTCTATCTCCTCCTTCAACTCCTTTGGACACATAAAATCAGAATCGTAAGATGGTGTATCCATCCCCGAAATCATAATTCCATTAACTTTCTCAGGAGGAAAGGTAAATGGAACATTTATAAGACATACCTTTTTGCCGGTATCTTCTGCGTATTTCCAAAAGCTTTTACCTTTTCTCATGCTTGCATTCAGGATTCTCAGCTTATATGTATTTGGCCATATATCGAAAAAATCATATATCCCATGTAAGCCCGGGTTTTCCCCGGTTATAAATGTTGACCATGCGGCAGGGGAAACTGGCGGAATAGTTGATTGAAGAATCCCCGATGAACCATTTTCAATAAGCCTCTTAAGATTTGGCAAAAACCCTTTATTAATCAGTGGATTTATTATATCAAAAGTCCCGCCGTCTATGCCTATTACCAATACTTTAGGCTTCATAACAATTCTCCCGCTTCGTTTATTTGTTTGTTTTGGAACTCTGTCCTATATCTCAGTATTTCTTTTATAGATTTAATGTCACTTCGAGTAAACGTCTTCGTCATCAAAACAACCAAAATATAAGTAGTAATAACCAGAAATATTGCTACGCTTATATGGCAATATTTCTGCAATAGTATAGCAGCTATTGCCATGAGAACACCTGCAAACAAAGGTTTCCCAAAAACGCCAATAAACCTGAATT
>JAHFOX010000051.1 GCA_023261445.1 Planctomycetota bacterium | reverse complement strand
TGAAATATCCCTTTGACCGTGAGTCGTGGCATTGAAGTCTATGCGGTCTATAATACCCAGTATGCGAAGATTAAATTTAGCAATATCCCGCATAAAACTGGTCAGTTGCTCGCCAACCTTGTCAGTTAAGGTTCTGATAACCGACCATGTATCGTCTTTTTCAGTGTCTTTTGCTTTTAGGGGCAGGTAGAAGCGGACAAGTTTGTGGTCTTTTTCTATAAGTTTGTGTGCCTTGGTTCTGTTACCCACTTGCTTGGCAATGCGGTTAATTTCATCATCAAAGACATCGCAAAGGCGTTTTACAAAGACCAGCGGCAAGATATAGTCCTTGTATTTGGGGGCATCTTTCTCCCCACGTATCACGCATGCAGCATCCCACAGCCATGTCTCTAACGATTTTTCTTCAACAGGCATCGGCTTTATCCCTTTTTTCTATAGTTTCACTATTCCCGGTAATAACCAATTTTCAATAGACTAATCTTATTCTTATGGATTTTCAAGAGATTTACAGAGTGAAGAGATTTCCTTCCTTTGATCGCCTCCGAAAAGCAAACCAAAAGTGATACGCCATCGGATAAAAGGTATACTGGGAAAAAATAGTTGAATTCCCTTGCATGCTTTGAAATTACAAGTAAAATAATAAAACATTGAAAAGGATTCAAACAATTTGGAGGCTTATTTGTACAAATGCTTGACCTAAATTTTATCAGAAACAATCCTGACAAGGTAAAACAGGCGATTGCCAATAAACACGAGAACGCCGCTAACGTTGACCAGATTTTGGAAATTGATGCACAGCGCAGGTCTATGCTCCATGCCTGCGAACAGCTAAAAAGCAAACGCAATGAGAAATCAAAAGAGGTCAGCGAACTTAAAAAAAAGGGACAAGACGCCTCCAGAATCATCGAAGAAACAAAAAAGATTGGCGACGATATAAAATCCTTTGAGGAAAAACTTAATGGGCTGGAGCCTCAAATAAACAATTTACTGCTTCGTATCCCCAACATCCCTGCGGCAGACGTCCCAATTGGTAAGGATGAAAAAGACAATGTCGTTGTCAGGTCATGGGGACAACGGAAGACATTTGACTTTACTCCTCTGCCTCACTGGGAACTAGGCAGTATCCTAAATATTTTAGACCTTGAGCGGTCATCCAAGATTACCGGCTCCGGTTTTATATTACTAAAAGGACTTGGTGCAAAACTTGAACGTGCCCTGTTTTCTTTCATGTTAGACATCCATACCCGCGAACATGGCTATACAGAATTGTTCCCGCCATTTTTGGTTAATCGCGCATCTATGACAGGCACAGGGCAATTACCGAAATTGGAAGAGGACATGTACCGAACTGCCGCAGATGATCTTTTCCTTGTGCCCACAGCGGAAGTGCCTGTTACCAATATCCACCGCGATGAGATACTTTCCAACAAAGACCTCCCCATTTACTACACGGCTTATACGCCATGCTTTCGGCGGGAGGCAGGTTCCTATGGTAAAGATACAAGGGGCATCATACGAGTCCACCAATTTAACAAAGTAGAGCTGGTTAAAATCGTAAAGCCAGAAACATCTTATAATGAACTGGAATCTTTGCTTGGGAATGCAGAAAAGATACTCCAACTCCTTGGACTTGAATACAGGGTGGCAAAACTTTCAACTGGGGATATGAGTTTTGCGGCGGCAAAGTGTTACGATATTGAAGTCTGGGCGCCCGGTGTGGGCAAATTCCTTGAGGTTTCATCCTGCAGTAATTTTGAAGACTTTCAGGCAAGACGCATTAATATTAGATTTAGGGATGAGAACGGCAAACTGCGGTTTGTACATACCCTGAACGGTTCGGGTTTGGCTTTACCCAGAACAGTTATCGCGCTTCTTGAGACCTATCAGCAAAAGGACGGATCCATCATAGTTCCAGACGTCCTTCAGCCTTATATGGGCGGGATCAAAGTCATTACCAAAAAATAATCACACCGCAATTCAGCCACTAATTGACTCGCATAAAAAAAATATTACTTTATGTTCAGTCGCGGTAAATTTTCAAGTAGTTAAACTGCTATTCTATTTCAGGGTATAACTCTTTCCAAACATTTCGAGACCAAACGATTTTCCTTCGGAACCGATTAATAATCTGCCTTTACCGGTAATCAGCAGGAATAAAACGAGTAGGGGAAATACCACTGGAAGCGCAATTAGAAAAACGGCAAGAGTCACAAAAACAACAGGCACGGAGGCAACCAGCACAACCGCCAACAGTGGAAAGACGAGCATAAAAATAATAACGAGAATACTAAAAGCAAACACCAGAATGGGCGGCAATATCAAAATCGAAAATATGCCCCAAAATCCCTTTCCAAAAACACCAGAAATCCTCTTTCCGTACAATATTACGCCACTGCTTATATCTGCTTTTGCTTCAGAAAAACTTTCAAATTCAGGCGATTCTTCAGAAATGAAATACCCTTCTTTAGGTTGCTCTTCTGCAGGTGGAGTTTCTGTGGCTGTCACGGAAGAAACATCATCCACAGATGTTTCCTTTATCTCTTCATTCTGAAGGTTGTCTTCAGACTCCTCTTTCTTCTTTTTCCTTTTCCAAATTGCCATATCGAAGTTATCTCAACCTTTAAAACTAAACATCTTCACACAAGCTTGCGATGGCTTGTGCGGCAATAGCCTCACCACGTCCAATGGCATCTACGCCTTCCATTGTAGTCGCTTTGATGTTTACCCTGCTCATATCTATACCAAGCCAATCTGCTATATTTTTCTTCATCTCTAATTTCATTGCGCCAAGTCTGGGTTTCTCGGCAAGAATCACAACATCCACATTATTGACCCTGCAGTGCTTTTCCTTCAAAAGCTTAACAACCTTTGAAAGAAGTGTTTTGCCAGATGCTCCTTTCCATGCCAAATCAGTGTCGGGAAAGTGTTCTCCAATATCCCCTAATGCCGCCGCTCCCAACAATGCATCACATAAAGCATGTACAACCACATCCGCATCCGAATGACCGAACAGACCCAAGTGATAATCAAATTCAACTCCACCCAGAATAAGTTTTCGGTCTTTAACAAGTTTATGAATGTCGTACCCAATCCCAAAGAGCATATATCTTACTTTTTATCATTTCGTTCCCTGCTCTAGCACCGATAGTCTTTTTTGCGCCTTACGGCATGACTTTTCGTCAGGGCTATACAGGGCGGCTTGCCTATAAATTACCTTTGCCTTTTCATAATCGGCGAGCATCTTGTCATACATTTCCGCAGCCTTTAACAATGCAGGACGCTTTATATACGGATTTAACTGATAACTTCTAATATAATACTTTGCGGCGCTTTCATAATCATTAAAGTAGCCTCCGGCATACGTCTCCGCTATTTCATAAGCGGCTTCGGCTACCTTATCGCTGTCTGGATACTCTGCGATTAGTTTTTCTAAACGTTTAATCGCCGTAACACGGTTTTCCTTATTGGACGACTTTTTGTACATCAACGCATCTTTATACAAAATATTAGCATCTCCAATGTCCCGCAATGGCAGCGCTTTTATCGGCCCGCCCAGTCCTTCATCAGTAAATAATGATTGCGGCACCTTATCCAGCGCATCAAGTTCCCTGCGTGTCTTTTGGAGACGCAGTTGATTGCCTGTGTTCTGATAATATTGATTGAGTTCATCAAGTGTCTTTTTGTAATTCTGTCTGGATACGGTTACCGCGTGGATTAATTGCTCCTCTTTAGTCTTTAACTCATCAACTGGCAATTTCGCCTTGCATACAACGCAATATTTTTCGCTTTCATCAATCTGGTCGAAACAATTCAAACAATAGTTTGCCGCAAATGCCCCGTACGATATCAACATTGAACAAGCAATCACAAAAAATATTTTTACCATTCTCATAATTTTCTCCTTAGCTCAATCCGCTTTTCCGCATAAGGCTCTTTACATTTTCCAACAACGTGTTTACTTCAGATACCTGCCTTACCATTTCCTCCCGTTCTGTCCAACGCAGGTCACGATAGGATGATATATTATTACTAATGTCTTCAATCACGCGGTCAATCGCTTTATCAATTTCAAACTTCATAAATTCGACAAATCGTTCGCAAACGGTATCCGTCCTCTTCACAAACTCATTACGGAACGACTTCCGCTTTTGAGGAAAAATGGCAAGCCCAACTGCCGCCAATGCCACAGCAATTCCTATAGTCACTGGCGGAGGCACTATAAAGGAGAACATCACTGTAACAGCCACTCCAATACCTACAGCAAGCGCCTCTATAAGCAGGAAGCTAACAAATCCACCTTGAACTGAGCTATTAAGCCTTTCCGATTCCCGTTCAATATCCAACTCTCTAAACTCTTTAGACCGTGCTTTTAGGGCAACCTCTATATCATGCTTTCGGTCATCGTAATGCCGTTCAGCGTGTCCGTCCAGAATAGAACCGACTCTGCGATCGTATCCCACTTCCTTCTCAATGTGGTCCCTTGCCAAATCCCATAATGAACGGTTATTTCTGGCTACATAATCCACCACATCATCAATAATCCTATCCAAATCCGTTTGTGGATTTAAAAGCCCATACACCTCCCTCTTAAACCGCTCATTTATCTTTTCTCGTCCTACTTTGGAAAGAATAACAGATTTCATGGTAACGTACGAGTTAAGGAAATTATCCAATTTCTCTTTTAATCGAGCGAATACCAGTTTTATTTCATCCTTATATTTTACTGTGTACTCCACCATGTCCTGCTTTTTATTCTTAAGATGTGTCTCAAACCGTTCAATGCTCTTAATATCCGCATTGCATTTGTTAACCTTTTCATTTAGATTTTGCTGAAGTTCAGAAAACACATTGAAAAGGTACTTTAAAGGGCTAACAAGTTTAAAGTCAATCTTCGTATCCAAGTCTAGTTTATCAAATACGAAAGCCTCAACTTCTGCAATATTACTTTTTTTAAGTAGTGATTCGTTGCCTTCAGTCTTTGCTTTGTAAGCTTCCTTCGCAGATACTGATAATATCTTAGGTTCAAAACCAAGCAGTCTGTAACAGTTTTTTTCTAAAAAGGTTACAATTTCGTTGAGTTCTTCCTGGGTTTTCAGGTCTATTTTATTGAGGACGAACAGCACCTTTCGACCCCATTTAGCTTTCAAAAACTGCAAGAACTGCCGTTCGCTCTCTGTAAATGGATGGTCTGCAGAAGTTACGAAGAGCACTAATTCTGCCCTGTGAACAAAGCTTTCCGTCAGCGCTGCGTGTTCTACAATAATTGAATTGGTGCCTGGCGTGTCAACTAAAGTGACGTCTTTCAACGACTCCATAGGGTAAGTTGCCTGACATAGATGATCGCCCACTTCCTTTATTTCTACCTTATCGCCATACGTCAGTAGAGTAATTCGATTGGTCGTAGGCGTTGGACCATCTGCCAGAACATGCTCACCACACATCGCATTAATAAAACTTGATTTACCCGAGTTATATTCGCCAGCCACGAGAAGATAAAATGGCTCTTCCAACTGGCCATGCATCTCCACAACCTTCCTCTCCATGTCGGCAGTACCAATCCGCTCAAAAAATTTTTTGGAGTTTTCGAGGAGATTCACAACATCAGGATAAATGTCCCTGTGTTTTGCTTTTGTTGTAATATTTAGCATAAATCAAAATAAATTAATTTAAGATACAGATTTTTAATACTCTAAACCCAAAATACTAAATCCGAAACAAATTCAAAATCCCAATTCTTAAATTACTAAAACTTACTGTATTTACCTCTATCTTTCAACCTCCAACCTCTAACTTCCATTTTTAGAGTTTAGCATTTAAAATTTCCTGTTATCTGTGTACGAAATAATTACTATGTATATTATAAATTATGATACTATCAGTTTTTGAAATGCAAGTCAAATTTTCTTTTTAAACGCCAAACGCAACCGCTTCTATCTCAACACCCACATCCTTTGGCAGCCTTGCCGCTTGAACTGCCGCTCTAGCAGGTGGTTTTTTGGCGAAAAACTCCTTATAAACATCATTTATCGCCGTGTAATCGTTCAGGTCTTTCATAAAAACAGTCGTCTTTACCACATTTTCTACAGAAGAACCGGCTGCTTCCAGTATATTTTTTAGATTTTCTAATACCTGTCTTGTTTGAAGCTTTATGTCCCCCATAAGAATTTCTCCCGTTTTTGGTATTATCGGAATTTGTCCCGACACAAATACAAAACCACCTGTCTTGATTGCTTGAGAATACGGCCCGATTGCTGCTGGGGCATTATTTGTTGAAATGACCTGTTTTTCCATGCTATCCTCCAATTCAAAATAATACTTTACGTTATAAATGTTGGTATAATAACAAAAATACACGGCATCTTTCAACCACTTACAAACCTATTTGGTAATGTTTTTCATTGATTGACTGTATCTTTTTTGTTTCAATCCTTTCTGTAGAGAAGAAGTGGAATGATGTTGAAACGATAAAGAAGCATTAATCAAAAAACGTTTTTAGATTTTATTTTTCTCCGTTTCCCTTTTTCTCCCTTTCTCCTTTTCTCTTTTTTTCCGGTTCGTTTGTGGTGCTTAAACAACTTATGCGTAACATACGTCTCTTGATAGAATATGACGGTACAAACTATGCTGGTTGGCAATGGCAGAAGAACGATAAAACCGTTCAGGAAACTCTTTCGAAGGCAATAGAACAGGTTATTCAGGAAAAAATTACGCTTTATGGCGCCAGTCGTACTGATGCAGGAGTGCATGCTATGGGTCAGGCAGCCAATTTTAAAACTAATTCTGCCATTCCTTCCAAGCAACTCGTTCGTGCAATAAATTTTTATCTGCCACACGACATCACAGTAAAAGAAGCCTCAGATGTGCCGGAATCTTTCCATGCTCAATATAAAGCCACATCCAAGGTTTATCAATATACAATTCTCAATGACTGGATTAGAAGTCCACTCAACCGCAATTTTTGTTATGTATGCGGGTTTCAACTGGACATAGACAAAATGATCGCAGCAACTAAATACCTTATAGGAACTCACGATTTCACCTCTTTTACAACAAAGGCGCTTCAGGAAAAGAACCGCATACGTACCATAAAAAAGTTGGATATTAGAAAAGAGGCGCAATACATATATTTCACAATCGAGGCAGACGGATTTTTGTACAACATGGTAAGGACTATTGTCGGCACACTGATAGAGGCAGGGCGGGGAAAAATATCGGTGGAAATGGTGAAGGAAATTTTAGACGCAAAGAATAGGGACATGGCTGGCCCTACAACGCCCGCAAGGGGACTGTGTTTGATAGCGGTCAAATATGAATAGCAATCATAAACACGATTCTAACTTATTTAGCGGATTTTTACTTATTCCAGTTTATTTACCCTTGATTTAACTGATGATTTTGTTAGATTTAGATATCAGGATTTTGAAATTTGAGCTATGGTAAATATTCATGGGTTATTTTAAATTCTCAACTAAATTAAAAAAGGGTACTGCATGATTCCTATTGAGGATTTTTTAAAAGTTGATTTACGCGTAGCTAAGGTACTTCACGCCGAGCCGCATCCAAACGCAGATAAGCTGCTGATATTGAAGATTGACGCTGGAGATGGTGTGGAAGGGCGGCAGATTGTTGCAGGAATCAGGAACTTTTACAAACCAGAAGAACTTATCGGGAAAAATATCGTTATAGTAAACAATCTGGCTCCTGCAATCCTGAGAGGCGTTGAAAGTCAGGGAATGCTGCTGGCGGCAAAAGATGGGGAACAATTGACAATTATTACAACAGAGAAAGATATAAAACCCGGTTCAAAAATACAATAAATTCGCCGTAGAGGTGCAAAGGGCGCCGAGAGAAAGAAGCCGGGAGGTTGGGAATTTGAGATTTTCTCAGCTTCCCATCTTCTCGTCTTCTCAACCTCTTCTTTCTTTGCGAACTTTGCGGCGAGCTGAACTATTTCATTTTATTTGCAGAAAATGATAATTTAACCATGCTGCAGGAGTTATACATAACCAATTTTGTATTAATTGATAAAGTTACAATTAGCCTCTGTGAAGGATTAAATGTATTCAGCGGGGCAACGGGTGTAGGAAAATCATTGGTTATCGGAGCGCTTAATTTCATTCTCGGCGGGCGTGTAACGTCCGACGTAGTGCGAACAGACAAAGATGAGGCTACTGTAATAGGCAAATTTTATATTAAGGACAAACGCCTTTTAAGGCAGATTAAAAAAGCCTCCGGTAACGGCGAGATTGAGGAGGAACTGCTACTTCAAAGAAGCATAGACACGAGTGGGAGGAGCAGATGCCGTATAAATGACGTCCCTATAACGGTGACCACGCTCAAAGAAGTTGGAGAGGCGTTAGTCAATATCCACGGACAGCACGAACATGAAGCTTTACTGCATGGAATCAACCAGCTTTATATCCTGGACGATTTTGGAGGAATCTCATCACTGCGGGAGAATTTTTCAGAAGTCTTCAGGCAGTTTACAGAAAAGACGCGGCTATACGATGAATTGAAAAACAACCAAAATGAGAGGCAACAGAAGATTGATTTGTATACCTTCCAGATTGATGAAATTGATAAGGCACAACTCAAAGCTGGCGAAGTAGAAGATCTTGAAAAAGAGCGAAATGTATTAAGCAACGCCGAAAAGATATTCAGCGCGGTATCTTCGGGTTATTCCCAGCTATATGAATCCTCCGATGCAGTTATTGAAAAACTAAAGTCTATTATTAAGGAATTACAATCCGTTGCAAAATTTGACGATGCCTTATCTAAAATATTGGATAACTGCAATCAATCATTATATCAGTTAGAAGATGCGTCGTTTTCGTTAGGGAAATATAAAGAAGGCTTTAATTATGATCCCCAACGCTTAGAATACATTGAAGATCGTTTGAATACGATTCGGAAATTAAAATCGAAATATGGGAGCACAGGTGAAGAAATTTTGGCATATCGTAATGATGCAGAACAAAAATTAAAAAAAATTACGAGAGAAGGAACATCGGCTGAACATGTCGAAGAGGCATTAAGAACACTAACAGGATTGATGAAACAAAAGGGTAATGAACTAACACAAAAACGGCTTGCGGCGGCAGAAAAGCTCTCTCCCTTGATAAAGGAGGAGCTGCATGAGCTGGGAATTCCCCACGGCAGGTTTTGTGCTCAGATTACATCACCTCTTTTAAATGATAAAAATCACGAACCTTCTAGCGCAAATAGTTACGGCTTCGACCAGATTGAGTTTTTAATTTCACCAAATCCAGGCGAGGATTTGAAACCGCTCAGAAAGATTGCCTCTGGCGGTGAGATTTCAAGGGTTATGCTGGCGCTGAAACATCAACTGGCTAAAGTGGACAAAACTCCCGTGCTGGTTTTTGACGAAATTGATGCAAATATAGGCGGCAGAATGGGGGAAGTAATTGGTGAAAAATTGAGCAGTATTGCACGGTCGCATCAGGTAATCTGCATAACACATCTTCCTCAAATCGCCAGTTATGCAGACGAACAATGGAAAGTAAATAAGGTTGTAAAAAATGGCAAGACATTTTCTACTATTGAAAATCTATCGGGTGATACGCGTCTTGAAGAAATTGCCGATATGATTAGAGGCAGTGAGAAAACGGAAATTACCCGTAAACAAGCGCAGGAAATGCTGCGGGATGCGAAAAGAAAGGTAAAAAGTAAGGGTTAATCGAAGATACTTTTAGGTAAAAATATTATGTTGGTGCGTTTACAAAAAATATTGGCAGAGGCAGGACTCGGCTCGCGCCGAGAATGTGAAAAAATCATTACTGCGGGAAGGGTAACGGTTGATGGGAGGCAGATCACTGCCCTAGGTACAACTGCCGACGCCGATAAATCCAAGATTTGTTGTGATGATATTCCAATACGGAAGCAGCGCAAAATTTATTATCTACTCAACAAGCCGAAGGGTTATGTGTGTACAAATTGTGACGAGTTGGGTCGGCTGCAGGCAATTGACATAATAGAAAATGTAACCCAAAGAATATATACAATAGGAAGGCTGGATAAGGAAAGCGAAGGTCTGATTATTTTAACTAACGATGGCGACTTTGCAAATAAACTGTCTCATCCTAAATACGAAGTTAATAAAACGTATTTTGTAGAGACAGACGGTTATCTGACGGATACAGCAATTAAGGCATTGGAATCAGGTGTTTGGCTTTCCTTCGGCAAGACACGACCGGTAAGGGTTCATCATGTGCGGAAGGGCAAACAGCGAAGCAGGTTTGAAATGGTGTTAAAGGAAGGTAAAAACAGAGAGATTCGCCGTATGCTCAATGAATGCGGATACAAGGTGCGTATTTTGCGACGCGTAAAAATCGGCAATTTATATGATCCGACTTTGAAAATGGGCAGGTATCGAAAATTGACGGATGCCGAAGTAAAACGGCTTTATGCGCTAGCCGAACGAATTAATACAAAGGATATGAAGGAATAGTTCCGTGCTTTAAAAAAACAGCCACGAATGACTCTGATTTATACGAATCTTACCTTAATTATTTCGTGTACATTCGTGTAAATTCGCGGCTAAACAAAGATAAAATTGGGGAAAATATGACACAGCTTCAACATGCCAGGCAAAATATAATTACTCAGGAAATGAAAAAGGTCGCAAAGGATGAAGTTCTTGATCCTGAATATATAAGGGCACACATCGCTGAGGGCAAGATTATCGTTCCTGCAAATCGCAAGCGCAAAGCCACAAAGGTTTGCGGTATTGGCACAGGACTTAAAACCAAGGTCAATGCCAATATTGGCACTTCCGCAGATTATGCCGATATTTCAAAAGAAATAGAAAAACTACATGCTGCGGAAGAAGCTGGAGCCGACACTGTTATGGATCTTAGCACCGGCGGTGATTTACGAGTTATACGTAAAAAGATTGTAGAATCATCTTCGATTACCATTGGCAGCGTTCCCATTTATGAAGCAGCCGTAAAGATGGTTAAACACAAACACTCAATCGTGGACATGACTGCAACTGATATGCTCGAAGCAATAAAACTGCACTGTGAAGATGGTGTAGATTTTATCACTGTTCATTGTGGAGCCACAAAGGGCGTACTCAAACATCTAAAAGAAAACAAACGCATTTGCGGCGTGGTAAGCCGTGGTGGAACCTTTCTGGTAGAATGGATGATTCACAACAACAAGGAAAATCCATTGTACGAGGAATATGATGAGATTTTAGCAATTGCAAAAGAATATGATGTAACGCTTAGTTTGGGAGATGCTATGCGACCAGGCGCCCTTGCTGATGCTTTTGATCGCGCACAAGTATACGAACTAAACGTGCTTGCCGAACTCGCGCAGAGGGCGCTTGAAGCCGGCATACAGGTCATGGTAGAAGGACCGGGACATGTGCCTTTAAACCAAATAACCGCACAAGTCCAGATGCAAAAGGAATTATGTAAAGGCATACCTTTTTATGTGCTTGGACCGATTGTTACTGACATTGCTCCCGGCTATGACCACATTACCTCCGCTATCGGCGGCGCAATCGCCGCTGCTGCAGGGGCTGATTTTTTATGCTATGTAACACCGGCAGAACATTTGAGCTTGCCCACCCCTGATGACGTAAGAAGCGGTGTAATGGCAGCGCGGATTGCAGCACACGCAGCCGATATTGCCAAAGGCATCAAATCCGCATGGGAATGGGACAAGAAAATGTCACAACTCAGGCGAAAACGGGATTGGGAAGGACAATTTAACACGTGTATTGATCCTGTGCTGGCTAGAAGCATTCGGGAAAAAGGGCGCCCTCAAAATGACGAGGTCTGTTCCATGTGTGCTGAATACTGTGTTTTTAAACTAAGTGACAAGGCGTAGATAATTTCGGATTTCGGAATTACGATTTACGATTTGCCGATTAAAAATCTTAAATCATGAATCGTAAATTTAGTTTCTGGTTTTTATACGCTCAGGTTAGAACATGGTCATATTTATAAAACATATTGATATTGAAGGCCCGGGAACGATTGCCGATTTTCTGGAAGACAATAAGATAGAATATACCGTTGTGGATTTATCACAAGGCGACAATGTCCCAAAACTGCATAAAGACATACAGGCGGTTATCAGTCTTGGTGGTCCTATGAACGTATATGAAGAAGAAAAGTATCCATTCTTAAAAGATGAGGATGTTCTGCTTCAGAAAATAACCGTTGAAGGCAAGGTGTCTGTTCTGGGTATCTGTCTTGGTGCACAATTGATTGCAAAGGCAGCGGGGGCAAGGGTAACAAAAAACCCTGTGAAAGAGATTGGATGGTATAAAATCGTTCTTAATGACAACGGACAAAGCGATGAATTATTTAAAGGTCTTCCGGAAATTTTTAAGGTATTTCAATGGCATGGTGATACTTTTAGCATACCTGCAAATGGGAAAAGACTGGCTTTCTCAGAATTCTGCCAAAATCAAATACTGAAAATCGGAAGAAACATTTATGGCATCCAGTTCCATGTGGAAATCACAAAAGATATGATTGCACAATGGTCAGATGCCTACAAAAAGGAATTAGATTCTCTAAATGGAATTGTTTCTGACAAGAAAAAGATGCTGGAGGATTATAGCAAACTAGAAGGAGCTTATATGAAACAGGCGGAACAGTTTTATGTAAATTTCTTTAATATTGCAGGTTTGTTGAAAAAGAGAAATTATTCCTTTCCTACATAAAAATTATCAAGTCGCTAAATATTCTGGCATAATACGGTGAATCTGGAGCAATAAATTTGTATATTTCTTTCTGGTCTTCAATTGCATCTTTTGACCATTTTACTTTAGCCCTTCTTTCATTATTTCCTTCGCTTCTTCATGAGTATAAAATTGGCCTAACTCTAACTGTTTCTGCCCTTTTAAAATCTTTTGCTTTACGTATAAATGCTCCATTATATCTTCCAGGGTAGCATTTTCAGGCAACTTTTTTACCAATGAGAGTACTGCCTCTTTTATTGTGGACATTTTATATCACCTCCAATATATTAATCACATTACTCAAAAATCAAAAAATCTTACTAGGTTTGATTATTTTTTTAGCATCAACTAGCATTTCATTATTGAATGTACGACTGAAAATTTTGACAAGCACATTAAAACTACTTCGTCTGTATCTTGATATTCAATTTAAGACATCCTTATCTTCTATTTTTGAAGTCCTAACAGACTACTTGATCCCCACTGTCCTCTTCTGCTTATAATATCATAACCATTTTTAATAATTTCTGCTTCCAATTCATGTCTCCACCCTGTAAGTGAAACAAAAAAATCCAAAGATAAAAGACGTAATCCTACATAAGGACCCAAATCTGTTTCATATAAGGTGCTACAACTTCTGTTTGCAGTACTATGGGAATCTCTAACGCCGTATGTCCATAATTCATTTGTTTTAGCATATCTTATATATCGCCTTAAATTATCAAAACGGTTTTGCAGTGCATTGGATTGTCCAAATTTATAAGCGTAACAATTAAACGCAATTTTATGAATGCCACGAGCAAATAATAATTCCTTGAACTCTTTTGATTGTTCAATTTTGAAGTCAATTTCCATTCCTGGCTGTAATTCTCCAGCAGGAATAGTGCCTGGCAAAACTATTTGAAACTCGCCTTTTTTAGGGAAAAACAACTTTTCTCCTAATTGTTTTCTTATCTTGTCCTTTTTACCTGGAATTTCTGCAGTGCCAACATGAAGTGATATATAACGATTGTATAAAACATTTTTATCCATATTGGGAAAATAGCTATTACATGAATCGCAAATGGTACCTTTTGGTAAAGTGTCCTTACAGCCTAACGCTTCTGGAATAACATGTTCCAAATTTCTTGTGTTAGAACTATCTTTTAAACAATAAATACAGACCTTCTTTTCACACATTTTATAATCCATTTTTACATTTCTTTCACTCTTTTACAAGTTTTTAAACTGGGTAAAAAACCTTGCCGCTTCCAGCAAATCTTTTACGATATAATCCATATCCGCTATTGGAGTACTGTTCGTATTATCTTCACAACCGTTCCTTATCAAGATACACTTACAACCCGCGTTTTTGCCCGCCATCATATCCACTTCCGAATCGCCAATCATAATAGATTGTGAGAGGTCTATGCTATGCCGTCTTGCTGCACTCTGGAACATGCCTGTTTTTGGCTTTCTGCATT
>JAHFOX010000050.1 GCA_023261445.1 Planctomycetota bacterium | reverse complement strand
GGTTTTGCATTTACAAGATTTGCTACTTGCCCGCGCGCCGATTGTACTGCGTCGCCTGTAACTCTTCCAAACTGGTGTAAATTGGAGGGATTGCCAAAACCGTCTTTCAAAAATGGTATCATTGCCTCCAATACTTTAGGATGCACAGGTGTGCCTGCTGTATTATCCATATATATTTTTTCCACAGGAATGTTCCCCTTTTATTTTACCTTCTCTAATTTTGCGTATGCTAACATAAGATGTTTTACTCCACCAACATTAAAACGCACCTTTACGCTAGCCTTTTCCTTGCAGCCACAAACTTCCAGTATCCTTCCAATACCAAAAATAGGGTGGCTAACAACTTCTCCGCCAGAAAAGGATACGGAATCTTCTCCCGACATATCGCTTGCTAAATCAGAGACGTCTGTATCATCTAAATCAAAATTGAACGTTGTTTTGCTAGTCGCATTGTTCTCAGACATTGTTGAATACAGTGGTTTAGCGCCATAGTTATCGTATAAATAATTTCGATTCGTTTTGTCAATTTCGTCTAAAATTTCTTTTGGAATTTCATCCAAAAACCTTGATGGATTACAAGGATTTATTTGCCCATTCCGCATTCTCCGCCTAGTATGTGTGAGGAAAAGTTCTCTCATTGCTCGTGTAATACCCACATAACATAGCCTCCGCTCCTCTTCAATTTCTTCATCTGAGTGCTTAGATTCAGAGTGTGGCAACAACCCTTCCTCCATACCTGTAATAAAAACTATTGGAAATTCCAATCCCTTGGCTGTGTGCAGTGTCATAAGAGTCACAGATTCGGCGCCATCCTCTAATTCATCAACATCAGAAACCAGCGTCACCTCCTCTAAAAACCCTTGCAAATTACTCTCGGAATATACCATGTCATACTCATGTGCAGCATTAACAAGTTCTCCAACGTTGGCAATACGGTCTTCCGACTCCTTTTCCCCTGCTTCACGGAGGAATTCTATATATCTTGTTTCTTCAATCACTTTTTTAATAATATCTTCTACAGGTGATTTTGGCACTCCTTGTATAGTCGAGATAAGTACATAGAATCTTTTTATCAACTGTGCCGATTTATTACTGACTTCAGATATTGAATCAACCTGTCGTATGGCATTAAAAAGACTTGTATCATTCTTTTTAGCCCAATCCTTTAATTTTTTAACTGTAATGTTTCCTATGCCGCGCGTTGGTGTATTAATCACCCGCTCTAGCGCCATCTCATCGCGTGGGTTAACACATAATCTAAGATAGGACAGGATATCCTTGATTTCCTTCCTTTGATAGAATTCTACCCCTCCTATAATCGTGTAAGGGATACCGTGATTTCTTAAATAGATTTCAAGTACGCGAGATTGGGCATTGGTACGGTAGAATAATGCAATGCCCGAATATTTGACGCCTTTGTTGTTAATCTCTTTTATTAATCTGGCGATTTCGTCCGCCTCTCCATGTTCATTTTCACAATATATTATCTTGATCTTCTCGCCTTGCATATTCTCAGTCCAGAGAGTTTTCTGTTTTCGATATCTATTCTGCTGAATTACACTGGATGCCGCATGCAGTATATGTTTTGTAGAGCGGTAATTCTGCTCTAATAGCACCACCTTGGCGTCGGGATAGTCCTTCTCGAAATCCATAATATTTCTGATATCCGCCCCACGCCAGCCATAGATAGATTGGTCTGGGTCTCCAGTCACACAAATATTCCGATATTTATCTGCCAGAAGCCTTGTAATAGTATACTGGGCATAATTGGTATCCTGATATTCATCTATAAGAATGAATCGGAATTTGTCCCTGTACATCTCCAAAACATCAGGATACGCTCTAAATATTTCTATAGTTTTAATCAATAAGTCATCAAAATCTAAGGCATTATTAACTTTTAGAAGGGTTTGATATTTTTTATAAATCTGAGCAACATTGCGTTGAAAATAACCTGAGCCGTCTGAGGCAAACACTTCTGGACTAATAAGTTTATTTTTTGCGTTGCTGATAGAACTGACAATGGTGCTAGGTTTCCACTGAGCAGTATCTAATTTAAGTTCAGCCATAACGGACTTAACTCGGTTCAATTGGTCGGTTGTGTCATATATGACAAAATCTTTTGAATAACCAAGCCGATCAATGTTACTCCTAAGAATTCTTGAACACATCTTATGGAATGTAGAAACCCACAGTCCTTTATGAGATGAAAACTGTTTCACGCGTTCACTCATCTCATCTGACGCCTTATTAGTGAATGTGATTGCAAGTATGTTATAAGGATTTACACCTTGCGACATCAAATATCCAATACGGCGCGTAATTACTCGGGTTTTTCCACTGCCAGCCCCTGCAACCACCAAAAGAGGCCCTTCAATATGTGTTATAGCCTCACGCTGCTTGTCTGTGACGTCATTTAATATGGGCATGGATATTTTTTGAAATTCGCCACGGATTTTCACGGAAATACACTGAATTATTTTACCACAAACAAGCATTATTATCACACATAGGAGCCGCCTTTATAATGCAAATACATG
Organism: Planctomycetota bacterium; assembly: GCA_023261445.1. Lineage (GTDB taxonomy): Bacteria > Planctomycetota > Brocadiia > Brocadiales > Brocadiaceae > 2-12-FULL-39-13. The sequence goes on along the minus strand of JAHFOX010000050.1, from coordinate 11,856 downwards.
TGTGTATTTATAGTTAATTATCCATTATTTCCCGTGATATTCCGTCTTTCTGTGGTAAATATTTATCTTTTTGCAATAAGGCTTGCAACTGCTTTTTTATTATCTAAAACAAGTTCCCTGTAATAAATAATTTTAAAGTCTCTAAAAAAATTCAAAAGCTCATTGGGTTTCAGCAGATAGTCCTTATTTTTAGGTCCCTCAAGTCCGCGTTCCCAATTTTCAATCGTGTATGTCTCATATATAATCATCCCACCTGGTTTTAACGCTTGTTTAATCTGAGGAATGAGGCTGCGCTGCAAATAATAAAAGCATACTATCACGTCGTAGGTATCTTGTGGTAATTTGTAAGTCTCTAAATCAGCAACAAAGGCATGTATTTTGACATTGTTTTCCTTTGCCAGCTCTTGTGCTTTTTTAACAGCTATCTCGGAAATATCGCAACCATCAACGTCAAATCCATTTTTTGCCAGAAATACAGCATTCCGTCCTTCGCCCATCGCAATATCCAGCACCTTTCCTGTTGGCAGGATGTCAATATTCTCTCTTAAAAACTCGACGGGTTCTTTGCCGAATATATAAGCCTCCGTTTCATATTTATTGTCCCAGAACAACTTGTCCTGTTCGCCAGCATACAATGAGAGTAAACTAGAATTCATTAGAGTACAGGTTAACATTATATACAAAAAAGCGTTGGAATAAGGAATATATTTTTTATAATCGCACATATTTTACTAATTCTTTCGAAGAATAGCTTTTGAGCCAATATCTCTTCTGTAATGTGCCCCGCCAAACGATAACTTTTGAATAGCCTCATAAACCCTCTTTTGCGCTTCCCGTAAATCTTTTCCTATTGTTGTAACTCCTAAAACACGCCCGCCATTAGTTATAACCTTTCCATTCTTAACAGAAGTCCCGGCATGGAAAACTTGCATGTTGTCCGCACCTTTCAATATTTCAAGCCCTGAAATTGGCAATCCCTTTTCATATTTATCTGGATAACCCTTAGAAGTCATGATTACACAAATTGATGTGCCGTTATGCCATTCAATATCTACGTCTTCTAAATTGCTGTTTGCGGTTGACAAAAGAATAGGAACCAAATCACTTTTCATTCTCATAAGAAGCACCTGCGTCTCCGGGTCGCCGAATCTGGCATTAAACTCTAGCACCTTTGGCCCGGCGCTTGTAATCATTAACCCTGCATAAATAACACCTTTATAAGACCTATTCTCCTTCTTCATGGCATGAACAATTGGCACAAGAATATTTTCCTCTATGAAATATTGCAGTTCATCCGTAATTAATGGTACCGGTGAATAAGCTCCCATACCTCCGGTGTTGGGCCCCTTATCGCCATCGTAAACGGCTTTGTGATCTTGCACAGACGATAAAGGAAGAATTGTCTTCCCATCCGTAACTGCAAGGATTGAGACTTCTTCTCCAGCAAGAAACTCTTCGACAACAATTTTATCGCCTGCATGTCCAAAGATTTTCTCATTCATAATGTTTTCTATGTGCTTGCTAGCCTCTTCCAATGTCTTACAAACAAACACACCCTTTCCTTTTGCCAAGCCGTCAGCCTTAATAACCAGAGGAAATTTGCACGTAGCGATGTGTTTTTTTGCCTGTTTTAAATCATCAAAAGCCTTAAAATCCGCAGTGGGAATACCATATTTTTTCATGAGAGTTTTTGCAAACACCTTGCTTCCCTCAATGATTGATGCACGTTTGCTAGGTCCAAAAATTCGCAGACGTCCATCCCTGAATCTGTCAACAATACCGGCTGTCAATGTGTCTTCCGGACCGACAACTGTTAAATCAATTTTTTGTTTAAGCGCAAAATTATAAAGACCCTCTATATTTTCTGCCTCCATGTCAACACATTCTGCAACTTCCGCTATTCCTGGATTCCCAGGCGCACAAAATATTTTCTTTACCATCGGCGATTGTGCAATCTTCCATGCAAGTGCGTGTTCTCGTCCTCCACTTCCAACAATCAATATTTTCATCTAGTCTTTCACCTTAATTGTTTAAAGACACCTTCAATAATATAATAATTAGCTTGCTTAGTTTTCTTCTGGCTTATAATCACCTAATTCAAAGTTATTAATAGAATTCTATTGATTGTACGTTTCTCGACATTATGTATGCTTTACGTCAAAATATTATACAATACAGCCTCATTCATTGTACCAGAATGAACAGTAAAAAAGGAACGTTTTTTTATCCTTGACAGTTTAGCATCGGCTGATATACTGATAAGCAGACATTTAGGTGTGTTATGCGAAGATATGTGGGTAATAGATTATAGAATAACGCGGGGTAGAGCAGTCTGGTAGCTCGTCGGGCTCATAACCCGGAGGCCGTGGGTTCAAATCCCACCCCCGCTACCAATAAAACCAAGAATTTGTAGTTATGCAGTAGCCCTTCTTTCGTGTGCCTGTACTAAAATTGTGCTAATTTTCCCCTTCGGCATTGTATCCAAGGCTTCCGCTCCACTCCTCAGACTTTCTGCATATTGATGCGCATAATGCATAACCATTTTTCATCCGCAAAGCCTTTGTACATTACAAATATCAACACCACTCTGGATTAACATGGTTGCGAAGACATGCCTTAAATCGTAGAATTATAGTCAACGACAAAAGAAACTAGTCATTTTTCTGGATTCCCACTTTCGTGGGAACGACATAGCGGTAACATTATGTCTACTTGTTTATGACGTGTACTATAAAATCAGAAATAGACTATAATGGATGCGAGAAACAAGTGATCATTTAGGTCAAAATTAACTCCTGATAGACCAAAGTCCTCCCCATCAACATCATTTGCCCATCTGAACTGATATGCAGCATCGAGGCTAACCCTTTTAAATGTAATACCGCTTCCCGCGCTAAAACCGTATATATCGGTTGGATCACCTAAAGATGGACGCGGGTCGTAAAAAAGCCCCCCGCGGACTGGGATTATTACCTTCTGTTTGAATATCAGATATTCCGTGCCAAGCCTGACGGCATAGGTATCATCAATATCGGTATCCGAAGGCGCGCCTCCAAGAGGACGCGACTTATTACCGTTTTCATCTTCCTGTATATACTCCGACCAATCAGTCCAAGTTACATCCATAGAAAATGATAGTGCATCGTTATAACGGAATCCAAATCCAGCACCAAAGGACATAGGATAATCCACCTCAAAGTGGTCTCTTGTATGTCCTGTAGAATATCCCAACGGAGAGATGGTAGAAGAAAAGTCTGTAATGCGGTCCATATCGGCAGTGTACGGTGTATCATAAACTGCCCCAAAAGTCAGGAGCTTGTCTTCCTTTTCCCAAACATCCCAGAGCATTCCAAACGTCAAATTGACTGCCTGAAAATTTTTAAACGTTGTTTCTGAATCGTAATTAGTAGTAATATCAGTGCCCGTCAGATTTCCGATTCCCCTTGAGCTAGTTGTTTGTTTCCATGCATAGGCGCCAAAGAATTCATCTGAAAAGAAATTTACTGCCAAGCCTAGCGATATCTTTGGTGTAACGAGCATAGAAATTGCTGGCGTTAGAGCGCCTATTCCGCCTTTTGACTCGAATTCAATTTTCTGATTTATATTGGATGCTGGCGGGGTTGGATCTTCGCTTGTCTGGCTAAAGTCTAAATTCATATGGAAGTCATATGTTTGTTGGTAGTTCAAGGCGGCAACAAAATTTTTTCTAAAGACCCTGAATGGATAGGCAACGCTGGCGTAGTTTAGGTCGCCGCGGGAAACCGCTTCGTTTCCCAGCGACCATCCAGTGCTGCCAGGGTCAAAATCCTGCTGTGTTGATAAAAAGGAACCTACCACTGAGACTTCCGGCCTTTCCAATTGTATTAATGCACCGGGGTTCCACGAAGCGGCAGTTGCATCATCGGCAACCGCAATAAAGGCGCTTCCTTGTCCTATAGCCCTGGCGCCCGAACCAACAGGAAGGGGCGTGGCATTTATGTTGGGGGGAGTAAGCGTAAACTGAGCAAAAGAGGTTTGTGCTAATAAGATAACGATGCAAAGTAATGTCAACGTAAAAAGAAATTGTTTTGATTTCATATCAACACCTAAAATACCCTTTTTCTAAGAAAATGAAGGTTTAAAGTAAATCTTTGCGCATTTACATTATTTAGTTATGACAAAATCTTTCTTTTCAACTTTTTCAGCGCCTTTTGAACTTACTATCTTTGCAAAGCAGGTATCAGGCTGCACCTGCACCACTCTTGCAATAGCATCCAAAGGTTCCTTTAGCACAAAATCACCTTCTTTGATTTCACGAAAGAGGAGTAATTTCATACCAACGCCAACACCACTGGTAGCGCCAGCGTTAACATGGAATCCATTTCCTGAAACATAGACAACATTCCCCTGAATCATCGGAAACTGCTGTTTCATCTTCAGCGACAAACCATGCATTAGCCATTCGAGATTTTTAACGCTCTTGTCTTCGTCATACACGTCGGCGTTTGCGAGCACCTGAGTAGTTTCGGTATCTACAAGCCGTAATGTGATATTAATGCCTTTGGAATCTTCTTCCACTGAGCCAAAGAGCATCCCCTCGGCTGCACGAATCTTTCCAATTTTAATGGCAGTGTCCGGAGAGGTTAGTTCCGTATTGCTTATCTTCTGCTCATGGAGAATTTCCTCAAGTTTTGCCCTATCCCTTTCCACGAAGTTAAATCTCTTTGGTTCTTCGTCAAACGCCTTAAGCAACGAAGAATAGATGGTTTCAGATGGTATCCCTTGCTCAGCAAAAGTTCTCAACGGCAGTAACGCTACTGTGTATCTGGCGTCTGACTCAAGAAGCTCAAAGGTCTTTTTTGTAATCTTTACAGGTTTAATCTGTGTTTCATTGCCCTGCGTATCCACAGCTTTAACTGTAATTATATTTTCACCCTCATTCAGCGTTAACAAATGATTAAAAAATACGTGCTTCCCCTGTCGGATTTCTATAGGTTGCTGATTCACAAATAGTTTGGCGACCCCGATGTCGTCATGTGCATCACCGCTGATAAAGAGGTTTGTATCGTAGACAATACCTGCTTTTACATCGGTGCGCACCACAGGAGGGGCGCTGTCTGCGCCGGTAACAGCTTGAGGAGCTGACGAAACGTCACTCCCGTCGCACTTCCCGATCTCTTCCTGCTGAGTGGCGGGAGATACTGATGGCGACTGAGATACATTTGCATCCTGCGATGCCAATAATGTTCTGACGTCAGACGCATCCATTTTGCCTGCCGCAACAAGTATTGGTTTAATAACATCGCGTTTAGCGTGTTTGATATTATCAAAAATATCTCTTTGCCATAAAGATGCCTTAACGTCTAACTGTTGTTTGCCTTTTGTCTCATTTCCGGCTATATCTCTTACCTTGAACAGAATCTTGCCGTCCGCCTGCAAGACAATCTCTTCTTCAAAATTATCCTCTTTATACGAATGAACGTGCACTTCAGTATCGTTAATGTAGAAATCTTTTAAGGCGTAATCATCTACGATTGTTCCCTTGACTGTGGCTATTTGCCTTCCGTCTTTCTCATGCACCTGAATATCATCCAGATATAAAACCGGAGGGCGCATATCCAGCGTTAGCCTAAAACTTCGTCTGGCGCTTTTACCCGTAAGATCCACAGCTTCCAGGTCAATCGCATTCTCTCCGGCGCGCAAAGGAACATTTTCGGTAAAATCAAGATTTTTCTTTGCAAGCTCAGTAAAGAGTTTCTTTCCCTGAACGTAAATGCAATTAACGTAGCAATCATCATCGACTGTTCCGCTAACTTTTACCAAAGGCGTGTTAACAATTTCTCCGTCCGTATGCGACGATATTTTGATCTGAGGCGGTTCCTTGTCTGCCTGTGTGGTTTTCAGTATAGCCTCGTTGCATTTGTTTAAATAAAACTTTGCCCTTGCGGAATCTGCAGCGGAAAGCGAGGCGTCCAGCTCCACTTTGGCTTCTTCATATTTTCCCTGATTGAAATACACGACTCCAAGCTCGCGGTGCGCAAAGTACTCCAAGAAATGCATCCCATAACTTCTTGCCGAACGCTGGTCTTTGCTCCTTATGCTTATTGATTTCTTTAAATCCTGTACAGCCTCATCATAGTATCCACCCTCGGCATACCAGCGTCCGCGGACGTAATAGTTCCACCATTTGCCTCTGTAAAGATTAAAGTCCTTAGTAATTTCTTCCTTTGCGCATCCTGCTTTAAAATAGTCATGCCAGTTATCCGTGCCGATATTGGAAACCGTTACACAGCTTACAAATACTGTTGTTAAAAAAGGCGCCAAAATAAGTAATTTTAATTTTTTATTCATATTATAATTTCCGTTTCGCAGCAATTTTTTCCTTAATTTTTAAAGCTACATCGTTTGCCACCGTCCTCGTATCTTCATCGCTGTTAAAGGCATGTTCGATTGTGTCTATAAGGGTTGTCGCAGTATCTACAATCTCCATCCTGAGAACAAGCTTGTCCGGCGTATTGCCCGGAGAGACTCCGCAAAAGCAGAGGAAGGCTGCGCCCTGTATCTTTCCTAATCCGATTCTATATAACTGATCGGCAAGTATGGAGCCGCTTAACCTTTGTTCCCTCAAAATCTCCTCCTGAAATTCAAGATCTCTTTCCACCACGCTCAAACCCTTCTGATTCAACAGCGCATCAATAATCCGATGGCGCAATCTTTCCATATCGCGCCTGCTCGACAACACACCCATCTTCACTGTAAATTCCTTGATAGATATAGGTATGCCGGACGCAACCTCCACAGGCTCAGCCTCCTTTCCATTTTTAGCCTTTTTGGCTACCTTAGGTTTTTCTTCCTTTGTTATGTTCTTTGCCATTTCCTCTAACTCTTTAATCAGATTGTCAATATTTTCCTTTGTTTTTTGCGTGTCTTCCTTGATGCGGGACGCCCCTCCATATCCCGGCTGAGTATCGCCGTAAGCGACTGCCTCTTCCTTTTTAGCCTCTCTTTTTTCACCACCTGTTAGCTCAAAATAGGTGTCTGTGTTTTCATCCGGGTTGACAAATATGGTATCCGTCGCATCCATATAGCCTTTCTTTTTTACAGTTACAGGGTATGTGCCGCTAACCAATTTGACGCTCAAAGGAGTTTCACCGACTTCCTTGCCGTCAACATAAACAATTGCCCCTTTCTGGCTGGCGTTAATCTCCAGCGTCCCGTAACGGGGTTCAGAGGATGCCTGTTCTTTTTCGCCCGAGGCGCCTTCCACACCCGGAAAACCCAGCGGGAGGTTATTGTCGAAATTTCCCGCAGTATCAGGATGCTGAGCATTCTGAGTAGCCCTCTTTACCTTTTCCTCCAGGAAGTCGAACGCCTCCGCAAGGGTAATGATGCCGTTCTTGTTTCCCTCCACATCCGCTTTCCCATTAAGTCCTTCCAGTAGATAATAAGTAAATGCGCCGTGTCCGCCCCCCCACTGACTGGATTCCATTGAGACCTCGCCAGCGCGGCTTGCGCTTACTATTCCCCATCCTTCCCTTGTAGACTTAAGCTCGGAAATCGCTACGTTAACTGTGTTGGAAAACCCCCTCGTGCCTACATTGCCCTCCGTCAGTCCGGCGCTGTGGCAGGCATCGGCAAAGAAAATAAGCCTTCTGGCTGAGATGTACCGCTTCATATCGGCATTAACATTTTCCATGTGATACGCCGTTGCAGATAAGGCGTCAAGTTCAGAATCGTGCATCAGCAAATATATATTATTGGGGCGATCGGGTTCCGGTTCGCCGTGACACGCCATAAAGATAACGACATAATCAGAGTCAATCGCCTTTTTCAGGAAATTCGTAATAGCCATCTTAACGTTTTTAAGGGTTGCCTGTTCGTTTTTCAGCAATAGGACATTTTCTTTGTTAAAATTGCCGCCGATCGGACTGACCATGAAGTCGTAAAAAGACTGGGCATCCGCATCGGCATACTTAAGATCAGGTATCTTTGGATCCTTATAATCAGAAACGCCAACTACTACTGCGTAGCGCTGGATATGGCTGTCTTCAAAATACTGTTTGGCTGGCAGTATGCCGCGTATAAACTGACCGCTGGCATGGGCAAGGTCTTTGCCGCGCAATTTTGAACTATCTTCTTGCTTATCCATAATAATTTTATTCTCTTTTGCCTCTTGCACCGACGCCGCTATTCCTTCCTTCACTGTGCTTTTATCTATTCCAATTTCTATAAGCGCTCTGGATTTATACTCTTCCTTTTTTCCACCCTTAAAATATACAATCGTAGCGCTTGCCTGGTCCTCAATTTCGAGTATATCGCCTTTTTTCAACTCCGCGGCCTTTTTCGCCTCCTCTTTTTTACCTCCACGATTAAGCCACACTTTCCCGGAAAGCGCCTTTATCATGCCAACTTCCGGCGGCTCTGTATCCTGAGAAAAGACAAAAGCGGCAAAATTGAACATGAACAAGCAAATGACAATACTGATTAAATTTCTTTTATTCGACAAGTACATATTCATAGTCTCTCCCTCTAAAACTAAATGTTAAATGTTATTTGTTAAATAGCGCCTATAATTGCCTATTATTTAACAGGTATCGTATACCCGTAACTCAGAGCTTTAGCTTTGATTCATCAAACCTGAAGGTTTGAGTTACGCTTTAGAACTTTTTATATATATAGCAAGCGCCAAAAAAAAGTTGTCATTTTTCTAGATTCCCACTCCCCACTTTCGCGGGGACAAGCTTACCCCTGTGGAAACAGGGGTGGGAATGACATTGTGGTAATACAATATCAACTTTTTTGTACGTTTACTATAACAACTTTGAATCTCATTGGCGTTAAATGTTGCACTGTATAATTTTTACTTCTCTTGCTTCATTTTAATATTTAATTTTTTCTCCTTTCCAGCCTTTAGCTTGACCTTTTCTTTGAATTTCTTATATCCAATCTTTTCTGCTTTTAGTTTATATTTCCCGGATTCCACTTCGTTAATCAAGTAGTTGCCATTGCTGTCTGTTTGTATCGTTTTTATAATGGTATCTTTTTTCTCCAAAGTTATCTTTACATCAGCCATCGGCCCTTTGGTTTTTTTATCAGTTACGCTGCCTGTAATACTCGCCGGTTCAGAGGATGCGGTCAATCCTATATTTTCGACAACTGTCTCCATCGCCTCAATTTTTACAGTTACAGTTTCTGACTCATATCCTGACGCATCCGCAGATATTTTATATGTGCCCGATGGCAGTTCAATAAAATAGGCGCCATCCTTGGTTGTATCGTAAGAACCTTCTACTCCATCCACTTCAAGCGTTGCGTTGCTAATATTTGCATTTGTCTCTTCGTTAAAAACATACCCCTTAACGTAACCCGGATACCCGCTAGATAATTTTGGTTTGAAACTATTGTAATCCGATTCGCTATCGGCGCTATTGTTCCCGGACTTCCGGCGATTAACTTTCTTTGCAACTGACTCGGCGGACGAACCTATATAGGTAACCCCTCCATTACTATCTATGGCTATAGCCCTCCAATAATATGTGACTCCGTCTTTCAACCCTGCTGAACTATCTACAACTGCATTGCTTGTCAGTAATCTTGTCTGTTCATAGACTAAATCTTTTTCAAAATCAGTGCTTGTTGAAATCTGGAATGTATACGTTACCGTTTCGTCTTCTGAAGTTTCAACGTCTTCCCAGTCAAAATTCAGAACGACTGGAGTGCTTGCCCCATCAGGCGGATAAACAAAATCAAAATCGGAAGGCGGTTGATTATCTGCCTCATTTTTTATTACTTCAGATTCCTTAAATGGTCTAATCTTACTGGCTTTATCCCTTGCGAAATAAAATACTTTATACCGTCCCGCATCCCCGAAGTTATTAAAATCCGGATTGTCGCTGAAATCATTCCAGATGTACTCTTCTTCCACTGTGTCAAAATAATCATAACTTAACCTTGGCAGGTTAACAACTTGTTGTTCTGTGGACGTATTATTGTCTTGTAAAAAGTAACCCGGAGAAATTATCTCTGTCCAGACTTTATCAACCAAATTAACATTATTTACCTTAGCAAACAATGTAGGACTCGATTCATTAGACTCCAGACTAATCAGACCCGTAACCTCAGTCAATTCAAGATTGGCAGTAGAGGTTGCGTTGCCAATTAAATGTCCCGTGGATAATGCGCCATCGTCCCCGGAAAGAGAAAAAAGAACTCCATTGTAATACGTCCCCGCGCCATCGCCGTTGTCATCCAGCATCGGATGCTGAGCTGCGTTGTCAAAATGACTTCCAGCGGTATCAGTGCCAGTAAACGTAAACACAGACATCTCTTTTGCCGCCTCTTCAAAGCACTTCTTCAAGTCAAAATTCATTGAAGCGTAATTAAATAATTCATAGACAAAATAATCCCCCTGTCTGAGTGTCTCGTCCTGCGGCAAAGGGCCTTTATGGGCAGTCTCTTCAGCGTCTGAACTGGTAATAATAATGCGCTTTGAATCCTGTTTGGAAAGTTTATCTATGAAACTTCCCGACCGATTTACGCCAAAAACAATAATAATAGGATTTTCCAATGCGCTTGTAATTAATTTTTTCTCTTCAAGATTATCTATAGTATCAGCCAGTTCTTTGGCGGTCAGAGTGTCAGGATAGATGAAAAATTCTTTGTCACTGCCGTGTCCGACAAATATTATATACAACGGCGCCGGCGCATTATTCATCTTTTCACTTGCCCACGACTTTATAGCATACAATACTTTTTCCTCAGAAGTCTTTGCAGTAACTCCGTTCTGAGACGTATCATAATTAAGATAATAAATGTTCTCGCTTTTAAAATCTCTTTCGAGAAGCGTTTTATATATATAATTTGTCGTCAGGTTATGAGAATCCATACCAGACCCGTCTTCAACGAAGCCTTCAACCAAGATAGCATAACCAACCAGCTCTTTCTGAATGCCCTGGACTTTAATTTCCCTTTCATTTTCATCCTCTGGAGAAGCCGTCCCTTTAAAACTTTCATTCGTATCACAACCAACTGACAGTTCCCAAACCCCTGCATAGGGCAATGGAATATCGTCAAATTTATATGTTATTTGACCTCCCGACTGAGAAGGCGTCACTTCAATTATTTTTTCATATTTTTCATAAGGACTAAAACGCACCAGCTTCAATGTGTTTTTTACAAACCCGTTTCGTGTTGTCTCGTTATCGGGTTCTAATGTTACAATTCCGGTAACGCTCAGCGTTCGATCCATTTGAATGCTTCTGGACGAGGGTTCAAAAGTTATCCCGGTTACTTCCGCCGGATTAACTTTAAATGCTCCCTTATCGCTCTCCGCACCGTCGTAAATGCCGTCCCCTGCCCAACTGGCTGCAACACTCCATGTGCCGCCTTTAGGCGGATAGTAATCAGTTAAAGTAAAACCACCTTTTATGTCAGACGTAACAACAGTTGTAGCCGTCCCCTTTACACTTTCCGTAAAGTTAAAGGTAACTTCAGCAGGACTGCTGAGTGTTATCTGCACCTGATTCTCAGCGGTAATCGTCCCCTTTATCGTCAAAGACTCGCCAAAGATTATCTCAGAAGGCGCTATTTCCAGCGGCGTTATTTCAGATTGTTTAAGTTCCACAGAGATGAAATCATTCTTAACTTCTGTGTCGGATACGCCTTCGCCGGTTACTTTCAGGCTTACAGTATATTTTCCCAAACTGCTGTATGTATGAGCGGGATTTTGTTCAGAACTGTCAGCGCCGTCCCCAAAATCCCACTTCCATGAGGTAACTTCACCCACGGAATGATCTATAAACTGAACCGTCAGCGGATATGAACCCGACCTCGGAGTGGCTGTAAAGTCTGCAGTTAATTTTACAGCCATTTCTGAGC